>NZ_MJGC01000040.1 GCF_001746915.1 Desertifilum tharense IPPAS B-1220 | reverse complement strand
CTCTGTCAAAACTTAAAATAGATTTACCCGGTAATTTACAACCATACAATAATACGGATTTTTTTGCTTTTGGAGAATCAGAACATGAGGTAAAAAACAAAGCTAAAACTTATTTGAAGTACACAATAGATCCAGAAAACAAACTTAGACTTTGGTCGAAAGACATAAGTATAAATCCAAAAACCAACGATGTAACTTGGATGAAACCCACGCCTATAAAGGAAGACGATAGTGTTTACGCAAAAGAAATCATTGAAGATTACATCAATAATCTTGAAACTAAAGTAAATATTATTTCTCCTTGGGATAAAGTATGAAATGTATCGATCTAAATTCAGAAGAAGCCTTAAAACTCGAAACCGTCGCCCAAGATATTGTTACTCACTTTCTAGGGCAAAGCAGCGGCAGCAAGCGAAAGCAGTATGAAGGTGGCGATCGCATTTTAGATCGCCTTCTGTGAAAGCCACCAGCACGTATACGGCTATCTACCCCTCATCAGTCGGTTCAAGCCGTTCAAACACGGGACAATAGCCATCGGGCGTTACTTTGAAATCAAATAGGGGCGAAGCGGGGTTGCGACAGCGTTGGCCGCGATAATGAATGCAGTTGCCACAACAGGCTAAATCTGGCGGGACTTTAGCATCGCTTTTGGCAATTAAATCTCGTTGGGGAACGCCCCGCAATACCAGTTCTTCTCCCTGCCATCGGGCTTCTACTAACCCAGTATCAGCGAAAGTTTGCCAGCGGCGATCGCTTGTAATACTTTCCGGTAAGGTAATGCTAACGGTGGTTTCGTATTCCGAGAGTTCCCCCTCATAGTTGTTATCGGGGGCGGCGGGTTGGACGAAAGTATCGCCGATGGGCAACTCCACCAAGGTTAGCGGCGAGGGCGTATGCAGGTGATAGCGGTTGTGTAACTCATCCAAACCCGCCAAGTCCGCTAAATAGGAGGGCGAACCATGCATAAAAATAACGTGTTGCGGGCGCAGGTTGTGGATCAGTTGCGTGGTTCCCGAACCGTCGGAATGCTGCGATAGTAAGTAAGTTTCGATCTGAACGCTGGGACTTTCTCCCCCATTGGCTAAAGCTTCTACCCACTGCTGGCGATGGTGAGGATAACCCGGATGCAGGGGAAGTAACACTGTCCAAGGCCCGGTTTCGGGTTGGCAGTAGTCGTTAAAATTCGCGTTTTGATCGATTAAGATGATGCAGGGCGATTGCCCCAGGGTGGGTCGATGTTCGGGGGTGAGGCGACGGACGCGGGGGCGAACCCGTTCGTCCCAAAATAAAGCTTGATGTTGGGCAAAATTCTGCACCGTTGCCGGAAGATGGGGCAAAAGGTCTAGATAAGCATCGCAACCCGCCGCAATAGTATCATCTACCCAGATATCAAGATCGCGCCCCGTAAACAGGTGATGACTCCGTAACAACATCAGGAGTTCTTGACCTAAGCCGAGGGTGGGAACAGGTAAAATGACGCTTTCTCTTAGCGCGATCGCCTTACTGATCCGTTCGGCAATCTGGTTTTCTTGTTGGCGTCGGTGGGGATGGCGGGCCGTGCCATAACTACCTTCCACAATTAGCACATCCGGCTTCAGTCCGCGCAACTCCTCTAAGCGCATCCCCTCAACTAGGCGCGAATTCGATAGGAAAAAGTCCCCCGTATAAAACAGGGTGTAGGTACGCTGAAATCCGGTGTAGGCCAGTAAAATTGCCGCCGCCCCTGGTAAATGACCCGCCGGAAACAGTTCCGCACTCAAACCATCGCGAAATTCTACAGGCGATCGCCAAGGCAAGGCTTGACAAAAAGGCGATGAAATGCTGAGTTCCTCTTCCGGCCAGTTTAAATGTAGCAGTTGCGTCGTAACTTCGCTGGCATAAATGGGCAGTTGCGGAAAGGTGCGATGTAACTCCAGCAAGCCTCGGCTGTGGTCGGGATGGGCGTGGGTGCATAAAACCACATCCGCCGGCCAGTCTAGGGCCGGATTTCGCTGTCGCCGCCGCCGACTGGGTACCGTTTCTCCTAAAATGGATTGACTCGCATCGGTCTTGAGGGCAGAAAGATCCCGCAAGCCACAATCAAGCAAAACCCGATAAGCCCCCATTCTGATTAGCAAGCAGATTCCTTCCTCTGCCTGATTTACACCATAAGGCAAGCATTCGAGTTCAATGGCATCTGTCGAGAGTGCTGGCACAATCTGATAATTGATGATGGGTTATTGTCAGCAATAGGTCACTCGTCACCAGACAATGCGGAACTAACGACAAAGAAAGAATGACAAGCCCCATTAATGACAGGGGTTGAGGAAGCGACCCAAAAACAATCAGCCGAAACCAACCGATGCCAAGCAACGGCGACCCCGATTTTATTGTTTTTATAGACCTAACCAGTATGGCTCAAAGCCAGAGTAGACTTAGTGAGCCGAGCCATTTCCGTGATAATTATCAGAGTCGTAAAAACCGTTTTTCGTGCCAAAAAACAGGCAGGCAACGGTGAACAGTGGGGTTAATAGCAGTAAAATCAGTTTGACATCCATAATGACAATTGATGGTTTTTGTTTATTAAAAAAGTTCTGACTTGTTTTGCTTATCTTACCAGAAGTTAAGTTTTGGACGATATCACCCCCAGAGATTCACCCCCAATTATTTCCCCAAGTTGGTTAGCGCGTTCCTCGGTGGAAGTAGCCCCAGACCTGATTGGCTGTACCTTAGCGAGAAAAATGGATTCTGGGCAAATCATCCGGGGCGTAATTGTCGAAACCGAAGCCTACGCCCCAGGCGATCCGGCGTGTCATGCCTACCGCCGCCGGACTGCCCGTAACGCCGCGATGTTTGGTTCTGCGGGGACTTGTTATGTTTACCTCATTTATGGCATTTACCACTGTTTGAACGTTGTTACAGACCAGGAAGAGGTTGCTAGTGCAGTTTTAATTCGGGCATTGCAACTGGTGGAGATTCCCGAAAGATTGCAACAACCTTCTCCCCGCAAACTTGCCCGGTTAGCCGCCGGGCCTGGTAAACTCTGTCAAGTTTTGGAAATTGACCTCAGCTTGAATGCTACACCTTTGCTGCCTAACCAAGCGCTGTGGTTAGAGGCGCGTTCTTCTACGTTTCAGCCAGATTTGGTACAAACAACCCGCATTGGCATTACTCAAGGGGTAGACTTGCCTTGGCGGTGGTATCTGGCAAATTGTCCGGCTGTTTCTCGGCTTTAGCTACCGCGTGTATAGAAGTCTTTTAGTATTGTTCTACAAGGTTTTGATCCCCCCTAGCCCCCCTTACAAAAGCTACCGCGTGTATAAAAGTCTTCTAGTATTGTTCTACAAGGTTTTGATCCCCCCTAGCCCCCCTTACAAAAGGGGGGAACCGGAGTTAAAGTCCCCCTTTTTTCTAGCGCAGCGGCGCGTCAGCGCGGGCATTTAGGGGGATCTCTGCTAGATTTGGGATTCTTACACTAGATGTGTATGCACGGTAGCTTACAAAGGGGGGAACCGGAGTTAAAGCCCCCCGCAGCGGCGCGTTAGCGCGGGCATTTAGGGGGATCTCGTCTCAATTTGAGATTCAGGGACTAGATGGGTATACACTGTCTCTCGGCTTTAGAGGAGTAGAAAATCACCCGGATCGAGGGAGGTGGCGGAAACTCCGGGTAAGATGGCGAGTAGGGTGCCGTTTCCGGCTAACCGAATCAGCGTATCATTGGCGTTAAGACCCGTTCCTTGGGTAATCTGCAAGCTGCCATAGGTTAAACCATCGGTTAAGCCAATGTAGTCTTCTAAATCGTTGTAGTAGATGGTATCCGGGAGATCCACGCGCAAGACATAAACATCGGTTCCAGGGCCGCCAATGAGGGTATCTGACCCTAAATCTCCATATAGGGTATCATTTCCGGCACCGCCTTCGAGCCAATCGTTGCCTTTGCCACCGTAGAGAATGTCATCGCCGTTTCCACCGTAGACAAAATCTTGGTCTAAATCTCCGTACAGCCAATCATTGCCATCATCGCCGAAAATGGTATCGTTGCCTTTTCCGCCGCGAACGGTGTCGTTTCCGGCTTCCCCAGAAAGGCGATCGCGCCCTTGCATTCCATTAATATAATCGTTACCGAGTCCCCCCTGGACGGTATCATCGCCGCCGAGGGCAAATAGGGTATCGTTTCCGGGGGTACCAAAGAGGCGATCGCTCTCTTCTGTGCCATACTGAATTGCATTCATGCTTTGTAAGCTAACCATAGGCATTGGATCGGCTGCAAAACCGAACATTTGCGTCCAGTAGTGATTCCAGTTCACCTGTCCGGTATCGTTGGCTAAGAAGTGATAGCCTACCCCGATGGTGCGATAGTTGGGGTTGAGAATATTCTCGCGATGTCCGGGGCTATTCATCCAACCCGTCACGACTGCTTCTGGAGTGGTATAGCCAGCAGCAATATTTTCAGCGGTTCCACTGCTATAACCTACTATACGGGCGCGATCGCTCGGAGACGACCCATCCAGTCCGGTATGGCTAAAAAAGTCCTGCAATGCCATATTTTGACTGTGGGTTTGCGCGGCTTGCGATAACAAAGGACTGAGTGTCAAAGGCGACAACCCCAAACGGCTGCGTTCTTGGTTGGTTAACTCAAGAACGCGATTGATAAAAGCAAGATTATCCATGAAAAAGAGAAAGCACTACAGGCTAAGAAGTCTCTCCTAACAGAATTCCGAGACCGTAATTCAATTCCCCACAGATTTATAAAAATTTACAGCATTAATTAAGTAAATACCGATACACTTAGCTGTCTTCGCGGGGAGAGACGGCATCAAATAAAGCAGAATAGTCTACATCCGCTAAACCCAGTTGTTGGGCTTTTTCTAGAATTTCTCGAACGCCCTCTAAGGCGCTGATATTTAACTGGAGGGTTTCAGCTTCTTGCAAAAATAGACGCGTATCTTTGAGTAAATGCTTGGTGGGAAAATTCGGGTTGCTGTAGTTCCTGTCAAGCATTCGTTGCAATTTTTTATCAAACGTGGGGGCATATAAGGCACTTTCGCGGAGAATTTCCATAAACTTCTCCACATCACCCCCCTGACGCTGGATAAAGCCCAAACTCAGCGAAAAAGCAGAGGTTAGGGAGGCAATTAATTGATTCAGACCCAGTTTAACCGCCGCCGCCGTTCCCACTTCGCCAATGTACATCGGTTCGCCAAAATGCCGCAACAAACCCGACCATTGTTGAAATTCATGGGGAGTAGACCCAACCATAACCTGTAAGGTTCCAGATTCTACTTGGGGAATGCTGCCTAATACAGGAGATTCTAGATAATTACCCCCGGCTGTCACAATTTCTGTATGTAAGTTGCGGCTATCCGTTGGGGCGATAGTTCCCATTTGAATAATAGTCCGTTCGGCAAGTGCAGACCGACATTCTGAGGAGAGGAGAACAGACTGTATCGCCGAGGCATCCGTCAGCATCAAAATTATACACTCGGCAGCTTGGATGAGGGCAAGGGGCGAGTCGGCAATTTCTGCACCTGCGGCTTTGAGGGGTTCCAGTTTCGCCACCGTTCGGTTATAAACAATGACAGATTGATTTGCTGCTAGCAACCGCATCGCCATCGGCTGTCCCATTAAGCCCGTTCCAATCAGTCCAATTTTCATGCGAGTATAGGGTTCAGGATCTCTAGTATTTTAGCGATCGCCAGCATCCCTGTATGCAGCAAGCCAAAAATTGCGATCGCGCTCGATAATAAGCATTGAAACCGGAATCCTAGATTCAGACAAGATTCTCACCTCTACCGCAGGGTGGAAAACTCAATTTCAGAAAATGCTTCATTAGAGTTTTGTTCCTTCCGAACATTTTCGGCACAATGGACGCGTAAACCGAAAATATTAAGGAATGTTTTTATGCCAGCGAATCCTTCTCGCGCCCTAACCGAAAATACTCAAAACGTTGCTAAAGCCTTCTTTTCTTTAAGTACCGACGACAAATTAGCGCTTTTGTATCTCGCCTATGAAAAAATGGGAGATTCCATCACCCCAGCCGAACCCACGGCGGCGGAACCAGAATTAGCCCCCAAACTCCTCGGCGACTACTTCGAGTTATCCGATGACGAGCAACTGCAAATCATGCGCGATATCGTGGAATCCAAAGACACCGAATATTCGCGGGCGTATGGGGCGCTAACCGCCAATAATCAATTAGTGGTTTGGTATGCTTGGGCGATCGCAATGGGCGATACTGTAGTGGATATGCCCGAAGACTACGAAATCACCGAATCCATCCAAAACGTCCTCAATCATATCGAAGACTTAGACTTTGAAGGTCAAATCACCGTTCTACGCGAAGTTGCTCAAAATATGGGTTACAGCGACGTAAAACGCGTCACCTCCACCCAAGAAACCGGCGTAACCCCTAGCCTCTAAATCAGTGCTGAGTGTAAAGTGCTGAGTGCTGAGTGGGGGGAGGAGTGCAAAGTTCCGTAGCTTGCTTCCGCGTAGCGGTATTCCGAGTTCCGAGTAAGGGAAAGAGTAGAAAGTGCTGAGTGCTTCTCTAAGTGCTGAGTGTAAAGTGCTGAGTGCTGAGTGGGGAAAAGAGTGCTGAGTTAATAATTACCAGGTTTTCCTACTTCTTCCCCCCATCCCCCCATCCCCCCATCCTCTTCTTCCCCAACTCCTAACTCCCAACTCCCAATTCCCTTCTTCCCTGACTCCCAATTCCTACTCCGGTAGGCGATATTGACTGACAATCCGCTTGGCGTATTCTGGGACGTGATCCTCTAGCTTTTCGGGGTGGTGGCGTTTGACGTAGAGGTAGTTGCGGGTGAAGTGGGAATCAATTGAAAAACGGGCGTATTCTAAGCCTTTTGGGCCGACCTTTTCAATCACCACCCCCATTAGTTTTGCTGCCCACATGGGGAGAGTGACGCCTTTTTCGTAGGCGGGGATACTTTGTTGTACCGCATTTTTGCGATCGCCCTTCGACATAACGGGCTGAGTTTCAAGCTGAGACATCGCCATATCGAGCATTTCCTGACCGCGATCGTTGCGAACCACAATCCACTGCCAGCCAAACGGCGCGCCCATATACCCTACCACCAAATCAGCTAGGGAATTGACATAATCAAAACAACTTAAACAAGAAGGTGCAAACACATCCTTCAGTTCTTTTGTATTTAAGCCAAAGAACGGTACCTTCTCCTCAGAACCATCCTGGTGCTTGAAATGCACCTGAAAATCTTGCATAAACTCATAATGCACCACCGTATCGGGAGACTTGCTTGTGGTTTCTAAAAACTTTTGCAACCCTGCGCGGGTGACATTATCCACGCAAGGCGTCCCCAACACATACAGCTTTTCTAAACCCAACTTTTGTTCAACCGCCCGCAAAGCCTGAATTTGGCAGCCAACCCCAATCACCAGCAACCGCTTCATCCCCGATTGCTCCACTTGCTCTAAAATCGATAAATTCGGGGAAAGCGTCGGTTTATTCACCCGCGCCGCTAAAATCTCTTCAGGGGTACGCGCAATCACAGGCATCGGTTGAAAGCGGTCTTCAGCGGTATTTTGGACGCAAACCACGCCTTCAACCTTACCCGAAGTCAGCATTTCAATGGCAATGCTACTCACAATTCCCGTCCACTGCGCCCCCTCAATGGGTTGCGTTTTCCGCGCCGCCATCATCTTCTGGTTAACGCCGAAGTATAAATCATCCGGGTTTTCCAAATTGCGACTTCTACCATGTGCCTGTTCTTCAAGTTCCGCCACTTGCTGATGAATAAAGGCACAGGCTTCTTTAACATAGTGAACGTAATAGGTATCGCACAAACCGCACTCGCTACAGAGTTCCTTTGCAGGGCGACGACTACCGGGTTTGAGGGCTTTTGCTTTTTGGTGAGGCAGCACAGAAGTCATGGGAGGGTGTTCAAATTGGGCCACTGTTGAATCAGAATACCCTACTGTCTCAACTCTAATAAACCCTGAATCTTTAATCGAGTTTGGCAGGGGGGACAATACGGGTTTGCGTCAGGGCGCGGTTAAGGGTTTGCAGCAGTTGAAAGTCGGCTTCTGGTAAACGATTCCCTTCTAGGGTAGATTGGGGTTTTTCGAGAAATGCAAATGCTTGGCGAAATTGTTCGCCATCAGCTGGAATAACGGCCTGCATGTGACAGGGAATAATTTGTTGAAAATTCCATTGTTGCACGCGGTTAACCCAGTCGAGGGTTTCTTGGGGGGCGCGGTTGAGAATCAGGGTTTGCAAAATGGGGGCAACAAATAACCGCCCCTGTCGGGATAGGGCGTGAAAGGACTGCTGCCAGTTGTCTTGCCACTGGAAGGGAAACCAGCCAAAATACGCCTGTTTAGAGCGGTCTGGGGCGGCGAAGGCGTCGCGGATGGATTGAAAGAGGTTCGCGACGTTGAGGGTACTGGGCGAGAAGTAAAAGGCAAATAAGGAGATTCTTTGCCAGCCTTTGCGACGGTTTTCGGGGCTATCGAGAACTTTGTGCAGGGCGTCGTCTTTGGCGTGGAATAGCAGGGGATAGGGTTCGAGTTGGATGATTTCGGGGGGTTCTGGGGGGATGGCGAGTACGGAGTCTGTTACGAATAGGGTACGCGATCGCTTGTGGAATAGGGCGACTTCAGCAAAGCGTCCGGGACCGAGTTCGATGGGGCCGAGGATAGCATAGTCAAATTCATCGCTCAAGGGGTTTTGACGGCTATCGGTGGGTAGGATATGCGTGCGTTTTCGGGGGAACCCTAACCAACTCAGGGGAAGATTCACCGGAAAACTCCATTGATGCGGGGCGACGTAAACTTGGGCTTGCGGGAAGTGACGGGCAAAGGGGCCAACGAAGACTTTATGCTCGATTCCCGATATGGTGGGTAGAACAATGGCTTGAACTTCGCCGTGTTCGGCTTCGAGTTCTCGTACTAGGCGGATGCACTCTGGGGTGGGGGCGACGGGTGCATAGATGAGTAACCCCCCTGATTCTAGAGCGATCGCGCTCATGCGGATCGGCACGACGACGTAAAGAATCCCTTGAGATTGCTCAAAGGTCCAAATCTTGTCTTTAACGACTTCTTGGCGGAGGGTGCGCCGCCTGCCATAGGGATAAAGGGGAACAACGGGCCACAATGGCCAGGCCCAATCTTGATAGCGCGTATCCGTTTGACCCTGCATGATTGAGTGTTGATGTTTTTCGCCCCTTTTTGGATAGTTGGGGTGTTGCAGATTATAGCTTTAGCCAGCCTCAATGGGCGCGTTGAACGTGCTGTTGGTGAAGCCGCCTGCTATCTGATGGACTGACCCAACGCTCAAAAACCCGCTGATGTTGGGTTTTGCAGGGTTCGACCCCAACTGCAAAAAAATGTGGCTTTCGTAACAGATTGTGTCTTGTATTTTCTCTTGAACCCTCTGAATTCACCTGAAACAACCTGAATTAAGAGGAGGCTTGGGAAATTATTTGTTCTGAGCAATTCAACAGTTTTCCTGAAAGGAAATGATTTTAGAAACGAGGAGATTTGTTACAATCCTCTCGATGACAAGCGATTGATAAAGGGGAGATGGAACGATTATAGCGAGGCTTATCCGGAAACTTTGTCAGGTTTTTGATAAATTTTTGATAAAGTTTATTCTTTCAAAAAAATGCTCAAAGTCAAGCTAATTCTTCAGGGATTTTCTCTGAAACCGTCTGAAACGATCGGTAATCATTCGCCCAGTATTCTGTTTGACAGTTCGCTGTAACCTCTTGAGAGATATCTAGAGTACAAAGCCTCAAGCGTCGATGATTCTTGAGTATTATGTATCATTAAGTCTCCTTCAAAATGCCCCAGTAGGGCGTTCGCTTTAGATGAACAATCGATCGCCTCATCTCATGCACTCCCGTAACCCTGAGCCTCCGTCTTCCAAACCCTTCGATCTGGCAACCTTGATCCAACTCCAAAGCAAGATCGCCAGCGAAATTGAACTTCATCAACTGCTGATTACTTTAATTGGCATCTTGATCGAAACCGTAGAAGCTCAAAGCGGTTATATTCTCTTAGAAAAAGACGGCGAGTTCAAAATAGAAGCCGCTAAATCAGCTCGCAGCCATCAAGTAGAAGTTTTGCGATCGCTGCCCCTCAAAAGACGGGTCTCTCTCGCGGCGATCGAACAAGCAACCCGCAGCCGTACCCCCATCCTATCGACAATTCAGCAACGCCAAGCCAAATCGGTTCTCTGTTGCCCCTTGCTGCACCAAGAGCGCCCGATCGGGTTCATTTACCTGGAAAAAAGCCTAAAGCCTAGCCCCTTCACAGAACAGGATAAAGAGCGCATTCAGCTCTTAGCTATCCCCGCCGCGATCGCCCTCCAAGCCGCCCAACGCTACGCAGAAGTGCAAGCCACCCAAAGCCGCCTGCAAAAATTTCTAGACGCCATTCCCATCGGCATTTCCATTCACGATCGCAGCGGGCAAATTGTTTACGCCAACCGCGCCTCCCGAAAAATCCTCAATCTGCACCAACAACTCCCCCTCTCGGAAGTCGAAACCCTATCGCAAGTCTTTCAAGTTTACCGAGTCGGAACCCAAGAACCCTATCCCGTTGAGGAACTGCCCCTCGTTAAGGCTTTTGCGGGTAAAACCGCTAGTGCAGACGATTTAGAGTTACACCAAGCCCATCGCCAGATTCCCCTAGAAGTTAAGAGTATGCCCGTTTGGGGAGAAGACGGTAGGGTAGAGTATGCGATCGCCGCCTTTCAAGACATTAGCGCCCGCCTCAACGCCCAAAACGCCCTGCGGGAAAGCGAAACCAAATTCCGCAACCTCGCCGAAAACTCGCCTGGGATGATTTACCGCTACATTATCCATCCCGATGGCAGCGATCGCATTGCTTACCTGAGTTCGCGCTGTCGCGAAATTTGCGAGATCGATCCAGAAGTTGCCCTGCAAAATCCCCGCACCATCGAAAACTTCATTCCCCTAGAAGAACTGTCGCGCATTCGCTACGCCTTCAGCTCATCCGTCAAGCCGCAACAGTGGTCTAAAGAATACTGCATTATCACCCCCTCCGGTCAACAAAAATGGGTGCAAAATTCCGCCACCTTTGAGCGTCACAGCAACGGCGATCTGATTTGGGATGGTCTCATTCTCGATATTACCCAGCGCAAACATGCAGAACTCGCCCTATTTGAAAGCGAACAACGCTACGCCAACTTAACTCAGATTGCCCCGGTTGGGATTTTTCGCAATAACGCCGAAGGTTTATGCGTTTATGGCAACGAACGCAGCTTTGAAATGATCGGACTTTCCCCCACGGAGGCGTTAGGCTTCGGTTGGACAAAAACCCTACATCCCGACGATCGCGATCGCGTGACTGCCGCCTGGGAAAAATTTATGGCCGAACAAAGCGACTTTGCCTGCGAGTATCGCTTCTTACGACCGGATGGTAGCGAAATTTGGGTGTTTGGACAAGCCGCCATCGAACGCGATCGCGCCGGTAAGATGACTGGAACCATAGGCACCCTCACCGATATCACGGCTGCTAAACGGGTAGAAGCCGCCCTGCGAGAAAGCGAAGCGAAGTTTCGCCACTTGGCTGAAAATGTCCCCGGTGCCATTTATCGCTATGTTTTACATCCCGATGGTTCCCACGCCTTTACCTACGCCAGCCCCAGAATTCAAGAATTTTACGATGCCTCGCCCGCCGATCTATTACAAAATGCCGATTTAGCTTGGCAAAAAACCCATCCTGACGATCTGGCATTCCTCAATGAGTCGATTCGGATCTCGGCAACCACCTTACAGCCTTGGCGCTGGGAAGGACAAGTTGTTTCTAAACAGGGCTTGAGATGGGTGCAAGGGATTTCGCAACCCGAAAAACAGCCTAACGGCGATATTGTTTGGGATGGGTTGCTGTTGGATATCACCGAACGCAAGCGAGTTGAACAGTTGGTTGCAGACTACAACTGGAATTTGTCTCAGCAAGTGCAAGAACGCACCGTAGCCCTAGAACAGCAAATTAAGGAACGGCTTCAGGTGGAGGCGGCGTTGCGGGAAAACGAGCAAAAATTCCGCGCCATCTTCGATCAAGCGTTTCAGTTTGTGGGGTTATTGCAACCCGATGGGATGATGCTAGAAGCCAATCAAACCGCCTTGGCTTTTGCGGGGGTGAGTCGCGAACAGGTGGTAGGGCAGCCGTTTTGGGACTCGCCGTGGTGGAAGTTCTCCCCGGAGGCGCAAGCCAAATTGAAAACCGCGATCGCCCAAGCCGCCCAAGGGGCGTTTATTCGCTACGAGGCGGAGGTTTGGGGCGCAGATAACCGCCTCGTTACCATTGACTTTTCCCTGCGCCCGCTGCTGAATGAGGCGGGGGAGGTGGTGATGCTGATCCCCGAAGGGCGCGATATTAGCGATCGCAAACAAGCAGAAGCCGCTTTGCAACAAAGCGAAGCCACCCTGCGGCAAATCCTGGAAGCCCTGCCAGATTTGGTCATTTTAATGGATCGCCAAGGGTACCAACTCGAACAACTCAATGGCGGCATTTTCAAAAGCATCGTGACGCGCGAAGAGGGCGTGGGGAAAAGCATTTTTGACTTTTTGCCCCAACCTTTGGCCCGCCGCCGTCTAGCCGCCCTGCAAACGGCCTTAGATAAGGGCGAAACGCAGGTATACCAGCAGGAAATTGTGGTTGAAGGAGAGGCAAGGTATGAGGAAGTCCGCATTCTGCCGGTGAGTCAGGATACGGCTTTGGTGATTATCCGCGATGTGAGCGATCGCGCGATCGCCGAGATGGAATTGCGATCGCAACAAGCCTTTTTGCGACAAGTGATTGATGTCGTTCCCAGTTCTATTTTTGTCAAAGATCGCGAAGGGCGCTTTTTAACCATTAATCAAAGCGGCGCAGCCATCTACGGCTTACCCATTGAAGAAATGATTGGCAAAACGGACTATGACTTGAATCCCAATACCGCACAGGTGGATGAGTTTTTAGCCATCAACCGCGCCGTAATGGAAACGCTGCAACCTTACATTACCCCCGCTGAAGCGATTGTCAATCGTCAAGGCGAACAACGGTGGTATCAAACCATTGTCAGTGCGTTTATTGATGCCGATGGGGAGGTGCAGGGCATTATTGGTTCCGCCACCGATATCAGCACGATCAAGCAGGTGGAAGAAGAGTTGCGCGTTGCCAAAGAGGCGGCTGAAGCAGCTAACCGGGCTAAAAGTATCTTTTTGGCTAATATGAGCCACGAGTTACGCACGCCCTTAAACGCGATTTTAGGCTTCTCTCAATTGATGTATCAAGCCAAGAATCTCTCCGGCGAACAGCAGGAGAACCTCAATATTATTCGACGCAGCGGCGAACATCTCTTAACCTTGATTAATCAAGTCCTTGATTTGTCTAAGATTGAAGCCGGACGGATGACGCTTAATGCCAATAGCTTCGATCTGTCTCGCTTGCTAGAAGATATTGAGGATATGTTCTCTTTGAGAACGCAGGATAAGGGGATACATCTGCGTTTTTCCACCTGTAGCGATGTCCCGCAGTACGTGCAGGCGGATGAGATTAAGCTGCGCCAAGTGCTGATTAACTTGCTGAGTAATGCCGTGAAGTTTACCGCCCAAGGGGGCGTGCAGTTGCAAGTTCGCGTTGTCGAACATCTCGATCCCGCTAAGGTGCGCTTGCAGTTTCAGGTGTCGGATACGGGGGTGGGTATTCCGCCGGAAGAACTTCCCCACCTGTTTAAACCGTTTATTCAAACCTCTTCTGGACAACAGGTGCAAGAAGGGACGGGTTTGGGGTTGTGCATCAGCTATCAGTTCGTCTTGATGATGGGGGGTGAGATGACAGCGATCAGCCGAGGGAAAGCCTTTAACCCCAGTCGGGGAGATGCTGTGGAGAAACGACAGGATAATGGTTCTGTGGCCCTAGGGACAACCTTTGAGTTCGAGATTCCGGTTAGCATGGCGATCGCCACCCAAATCCCCGCAGCGGATCGGGGAAGACGGGCGATCGCGATCGCGCCCCACCAACCCCAGTATCGCTTCTTAATTGCCGACGATAATAACTACAATCGCCAATTATTGCTAAAACTCCTGCAACCGTTTGGTTTTGAATTACAAGTAGTCACAAATGGCAGCGATGCCCTAGAACGGTGGAAGTCTTGGCACCCTCACCTAATTTGGATGGATATCCGGATGCCTGTTATGGATGGTTGTACGGCTACTCGACAAATTCGTCAAGCCGAACAGCAAACGCAGCAAGCGCCATGCAAAATTATTGCGCTGACTGCGAGCGCTTTAGCCGGAGAAAAAGCCTTAGTTTTAAATTCAGGGTGCGATGACTTTATTCGCAAGCCATTTCAGGATAATGAAATTGTAGAAGCCATTCATAGACATTTAGGGGTGATGTTTATTTATGAGGCCGATCGGGAACACCCGGCTGCGCCCCACTCAGAGCCAATGAGCCTAAATCCCAACGATTTGACCGGACTCCCCATTGATTGGTTGCTAGAGTTATATCAAGCGGTCATTGAAGGAGATTTAGAGGAAATTACAGCTCACCTTGATAAAATCAAACCTGAATTTCAAGAAATTGCTAACGCCATTTCTCAGCTTGCCGATCGATACCAATTTGAGCAAATTCTTAACCTTATTCAAGCTGTCAACAATTTATGAACCTTGAGACTTCTTCTGAGCCGAAAGCCCATATTTTAGTCGTCGATGATAATCCAGGAAATTTGAAGCTTCTGACTCAACTTTTAACCAAAGAAGGGTATAAGGTACGCGTTGCTCCCAATGGAAACTTAGCATTAAAGTCTGTGGAAGCAACTCCTCCCGATCTGATTTTGCTGGATGTTAATATGCCCGATATGGATGGCTATACGGTCTGTCATAAGCTAAAAGCAAGCGCCCATACGCGGGAAATTCCGGTTATTTTTGTGAGTGCTTTAGATGAGCCGTTAAATAAGGTGAATGCCTTTACAGCCGGTGGAGTTGACTATATTACCAAACCCATTGAACCGTTGGAAGTTCAAGCCAGAATTGAAAATCAATTGCGCCTGCGCCAACTTCAATTACAACTGGTGCATCAAAATACACTGCTTCAACAAAACTTAGAAGCTCGGCGTCAAGCTGAAATTGAATTGCGCTTGCTCTTAGCAACGACTCAAGCCATTAGCCATCGTCGAGATGTTCACTCTGCATTGCAAGCGGTTTTACAATTAGTTTGTATCACTATTCAGTGGGATTACGGTGAAGCTTGGATTCCCGACGAAGAGCGAAAAATTCTAGAGTGCAGTCAAGGCTGGTATGGCAGTCAATCGAGTTTTCTACAATTTAGAGAACAAAGTTTGCAAGTCACTTTCTCGCCGAATATTGGCTTGCAAGGGAAAGCTTGGATTTCTAAAAGAACAGAATGGATTGAGGATATTGACTGCGACAAAGACCTGTTTTTCTTGTATTCTCACATTCAAAAGGTGAGATTAAAATCAGCATTTGCGGTTCCCATTTTATTAGAACAACAGGTACTAGCTATTCTCGTCTTCTACTCTTGTAAAGCAACCTCTGCTAGCGAGAGAATTATTGATTTAGTCACGGCTGTCGCGACGCAATTGGGAACCTTAATTCAGCGCAAGCAAACTGAAGAAATCTTAAGGATTACACAAGAACGCTACCACAGCATCGTTGAAAATGCGGTGGAAGGCATTTATCAAACAACCCCTTCAGGGCGATACTTAAGCGCTAATTTAGCCCTTGCCAAAATTTATGGTTACAGTTCTCCAGAAGAGTTGATTTCGAGTTTAGAGAACATCGAGCAACAATTGTATGTTAAGGCGTTGCGTCGCCAGGAATTTAAGGAAGCGATAGAAACCCATAATGCGGTATTAGGATTTGAGTCGCAAGTTTACCGCAAAGATGGGGAAATTATCTGGATTTCGGAAAATGCTAGAGCTGTCCGCGATTCCAAAGAACGTTTGTTATATTATGAAGGGACTGTTTCAGACATTACGGCGCGGAAACTGGCTCAACAGCAAACGGAAAAACTGTTACTCAATATTTTACCCAAACCTGTGGCAGAACGCTTGCAGAAGAAATCGCAAGTCATTGCGGATAGTTTTGCCGATGTAAGCGTTTTATTCGCTGATTTAGTGGGTTTTACAGACTTTGCGTCTCATCAACAACCCACCGAATTAGTTGAAGTTCTCAATCAGATTTTTAGCGAGTTCGATCAACTTTCTCAATATCATGGCTTAGAGAAAATCAAGACAATCGGAGATGCTTATATGGTAGTAGGTGGATTGCCTTTACAAGAAGATCGAGCGATCGCGATCGCGCAAATGTCTCTCGATATGCACGCGGCTTTAGATCGCTTTAATGCCAGAACCCAGAACAATTTTTGTCTGCGAATTGGGATTAATATTGGCCCTGTAGTTGCAGGCGTGATTGGCTTAACCAAGTTTATTTACGATCTGTGGGGAGATACCGTCAATGTTGCATCTCGCATGGAGTCTAGTGGAATTCCTGGCGAAACTCAAGTGACTGAGATTGTCTACGAGCGATTAAAAGACACCTTTAAGTTTGAAAAGCGCGGTACGGTACAAATCAAAGGTAAGGGAGAAATGACAACATTTTTACTCCGAGGTCGAAAAGCCTAGAGATAATTCTATGAACCAAGACCCCAGTATTTTTCTCGGTAAAGCCAATATTTTAGTCGTTGATGATACTCCGGCTAACATTACCTTACTGACTCAGATTTTGTCCAATCAGGGTTATAAGGTGCGGGTTGCGCCGAGTGGAAAATTAGCCCTCAAGTCCGTTCAGTTTGTGGTGCCCGATCTGATTTTACTGGATGTTAAAATGCCCGACCTCAACGGTTATCAAGTGTGTCGCCAGCTCAAAGCGCAACCTTCAACCCGCGATATTCCGGTGATTTTTATGAGCGCCCTAGATGATGCCCTCGATAAGGTAACGGCATTTACCCTAGGAGGCGTTGATTACATTACCAAACCGTTTGAATCAATTGAAGTGATTGCTCGCATCGAAAATCAATTGCGCTTGCATGAGTTTCAGTTACAACTCCAAGCACAAAATGCCCAGTTACAACTGCTGCTCGCAACCGCTCAGGCTATTAGCGAAACCGCAGATGCAGAGGAAGCCCTTTTAGCGATTCTCAGTACCGTTTGCCAAACCATTGGTTGGGATTTTGGTGAGGCTTGGATGCCAAATTCAGAAGCCACTCATCTGGAATATTGTTGCGCTTGGCGAACCGATCTGCCCAACTTACTAGAATTTCAGCACCAAAGTGAAAGCTTGCATTTTGCCTATGCTCAAGGGTTTCCCGGATGGGTTTGGGCATCTCAGCAGATTGAGTGGCTGGCAGATTTAGCCGAAAAACCCTCCTTAATGAAAAACCGCTTTCCCGCCGCCAGACAAGCCGGTTTAAAGAGCGTTTTAGGGGTGCCGATTGTTCTAGAGGGGCAGGTATTAGCCGTTTTAGTCTTTTTTCACCATCAAGAATTAGCACCCGATGAGCGATCGCTCCGACTGTTCAAAGCGATCGCCACCCAATTGGGTTCGATGATTCAACGCAAAAAAGCCGAAGACGCCCTCAGACAAGCCAACTGGGAACTCGAACGCCTTGCGAACCTAGACGGTTTAACGCAACTCGCCAACCGCCGCCGCTTTGATGTCTACTTTAGGCAACAATGGCAAAGCCACTGCTGCGATCGCCAACCCCTCTCAATTATTTTGTTTGATGTCGATTACTTCAAACCCTATAACGACTTTTATGGGCATCAAGCGGGGGATGAGTGCTTGCAACAGTTGAGCATCGCCGCCAGACAAGCCATTAACCAACCCGCAGATCTCGTTGCCCGTTACGGTGGAGAAGAATTTGTCGCAGTTTTGCCGAATACGCCCGTTACCCAAGCCTTAGAGATTGCCGAACAGTTGCGCCAAGCCGTGCAACAACTGCGACTTCCTCACCGCACCTCCCAAGTCAATGAATTTGTCACCGTGAGTATCGGCGTTGCCAGTAGCATTCCCCTAGATACTGAGTTGCCCGATACATTGATTGCGGCTGCCGATCGCGCCTTGTATCAGGCAAAAGAACAGGGGCGCGATCGCCTTGTCTTAGCCCCCCAGAGCGATCGCGTTAGCCGATCGCCATCTCTACACTCACAAAACTCCTAGGAAGCTGCTGTGGAGCAATTCCGACGACGATTCCTAACACTTGATTAGAACCTGCCACCCGAATTAACGTGTTCCCTTCAACAGCTTCTAAAATCAAGTCTTCGGGAGTCACCCCATCAGTTAAGCCGATCGTATCCACACCCACTTCAAAATCTAGAATGAGATCCGCTTCGCTCATCTGTGTAGACGCCGTTTCGGTTCTCAAGATAAATAGATCGCGCCCTTCTCCACCCACAAGCGTATCCGATCCGCGATCGCCGCTTAAGGTATCATCCCCTTCACCCCCCTCTAGATAATCATCTCCTTTTCCTCCCCACAGCACATCATTGCCTTTCCCGCCGTACAGCGTATCATTGCAACGGTTGCCCATTAACGAGTCATCCCCTTCTCCTCCCAACAGAGAATCCTTCCCTTTACCGCCATAAAGCGTATCTGCACCCATACCGCCCAACAAGGTATCGCTGCCTTGGTTGCCCATCAACACATCATTCCCCGCTTCTCCTAACATGAAGTTACGGCACTCATCGCCCATCAATACATCATCGCCACTCGTGCCAGAAATAGTCGTTTGACAATTACCCCCGCCCCCACACTCATCCAGATCGGGGGTAGCGGTACTTTGGGTAGAAAGGGTTAAGATATAGGCTGTATTTTCGGGATTTGTGCTGAAGACGCGCACAAAATAATCACCCGCCGCTAAGGAAACGGCAAACTCGTCTAAAGCGAGATCCGCCGCCGCAATCTCTTGAATCAGGTTCCCTTGGCTATCCAACAGTTGAATGTAAGCATTCCCCGTTAATCCCTGTAAATCAAGATTCAGCAAGCTTTCTGTTTCTAAGCGAAAGCTATAAAAATCATCGGTATCTGCATTTCCGATAAAGTCATCAACGCTTTGGGAACCCGTTAAAACGCCTAAGTCGGCTGCCAAGTCTAAACTGTTACCCGCTTTATCTGGAGGGATCGGTTCGGGTGTCGGAGTTGGCGTAGGTTCCGGCGTTGGAGTCGGTTCCGGTGTCGGAGTTGGCGTAGGTTGTGGTGTCGGAGTCGGAGTGGGTTGCGGTGTCGGAGTTGGAGTAGCAGCAGTGACAGCAAGATCGAAAACATCGCTTACTACAGCTCCCTTACCATCAGAAACCGTTACAGTTACTGAGCGAGTGCCTACGGCATTACGGGTAGGAGTTCCTGAAATAATGCCCGTACCTGAATTTAAGACTAACCCTTCTGGCAAACCCACGGCTGAAAATACCAGCGCATCCCCATCAATATCGGTAAAATTGCTAGCAATATTGAGATTAAACGGCGTTGCTTCCGTAGCCGTTCGATCGGGAATCGGCGTAACGAGGGTGGGTGGATTATTCGGGGGTGGGGGTAAGAGGGTTCCAGTTGCTTCATAAGCCCCACTATCTGCGACTCCATCCACAATGCGCGGATTACCCGTTTGATCCACGCTAGCAACCCCCGCATTCACCCCGGCATCAATGGCGGCGCTTCCCGCGAGTAGGGGATGAACCAAGACGCCATTGATACTTTGCAACGGGCCTAATTTCGGATCGGCAAGGGTGACTTTATCGGTAACATTGAGATCGCCCGGAAAGGGAATATCCGTGAGTTTGGGCGGATACTGGATATTTCCCCCCGCATCAATCAGCGAGCGGGAAACATGCTGTTGATTTTTCAGAGAATTACTGGCAATATTTTCATAAAATATTGTATTTTGAACCGTTATTTTCTGCTCGTCTCCATGAAAGATCGCCCCGGCGAGTTTTGCTGCCTTATTGTAAGCAAAGGTGGTGTTAATAATCGTTGTTGGGTTGGATTGATTAAACACCGTTAACGCACCGCCAAAGCCATTCCCGTTAACCGCTTGGGCTTCGTTCCCTGAAAAGGTGCTATTGGTAATGATTAATGGGGCATTTTCTCCCACCCAAAGCCCCCCACCTTGATCGGCGGAAACATTATTTGCAAATGTGGTTCGCGAAATGACTAACGGACTGTTACCGGGTGCAAGTCCAGTTTTTGCTGCATAGAAAAAGCCCCCACCTTGGGCAACGCCTTCCGCATTGTTTACTACTGAGTTGTTGAGCAGGGTTGAGTCTTCTAGGGTGACTTTATCAGGGGGATAAACATAAAGATAAATGCCGCCGCCTTGCCCCGATCCGGTGTTGCCTTCAAAGCGACTATTCCGGATAATAATATCGCCCCCAATATTGTCATTGTTGACGCTACTGGAACCATCGCTATAAATTGCGCCGCCATAACCTACGACAGCCCCGGCATTTTTACCTGGCGTTGAGTCGTTGTTAATAAAGATTGAGTTTTCAATGGTAAGGGGAGTTAGCAGGTTGTTAATGGCTCCCCCATTCAAGCCTTTGTTATTGGTAAATTTGCTATCTTTAACCGTGAGGCTATTGGCAACAAATCCTACAATTGCGCCGCCGCTTTGTTCTTTGTAGTCTAAGGCTAAACCGGAGGTTGCGTCATTATTGTCAAAGGTGCTATTGGTAATCGTGGCGGTACTTTTATTAAAAGCAAAAATACCAGCTCCCAGTCGAGCAATATTATCTCTAAACTGGACGCTGTTAACTGATAAATTGCTGCCTTCTCCTGTTTTTATTCCTGCACCCGCCCCTTCAATTAAGTCGGTACTGGTGACTCTTCCATTCGCAATGGTGAGGTTTTGAATGTTGAGGGTTTGGTAAGAATGGAGATTAATCACTCGCGAGGTGTTATTCCCACTCAGGGTTAAATTAGCTGCCGCAGAACCATCAATGGTAAGATTTTTATTAATCTCTAATTGTCCGCTGGTGAGGGTGATGATTTGATTGGCTAAACTCGCACTAAAAATGATAGTATCGCCGGGATTTGCGGTGGCGATCGCATTCCGCAAGGAACCCGCACCACTATCAGCCGTTGTCGTAACGATCGCGGTTGCTAAAAGACCCGAATACGAGGAAAATAAGCAGGGTTGTAAGCTTAAATGAGAACTATATTCTGAATGCGTGTTAAAGTCTAATTGCCAATTTCCCCCTCGGTTGCTGTCTCCAACGCGATGAGAAGAGGCTGAAATATTAATTCCTAAAATACGGCTAAAAGACTGTAAGAAATGGCTGCCTGTATTTTGAGCGAGGTTGCAACTATAAATAAAGAGATTGGCTGTTCTGTCTAAAGCCGATCTCCAAGCTTTGATTTGGTTAGAATATTGACTGAGAGAGGCTTGGTTTAAGGAATTATTCCCTAAAAGTATTTCTCCAGGCGCGCCATGTGCAAACCAATATAAGGCTTGGAGTTTATGGTTAACTAATTGAAGAGAATTGAGAATTTCGCTAACTTGCTCAATGCCATTGCGATCGCGCTGAATAATCAGGGTTTCAACGTGCGGAGAAACCAGTTCAGCCAACTCCTGATAATGGTCTAGATTAGCATCAATTAAGGCTAATGCTCTGGGGGAAGATTGAGGTAAATAAGGGGTAAGCACTTAAACCACTCCAATGAATGCAATAGGGTAGATGCATCCGCTGGATCGGGGTTGATTGAATCTTGACAGCAGCAACTGGGTTATGGGTTGAAAGTAACCCATAACACTCGATCTAATTTGATAAACCTGATTTCAATATTTGGGGTAAATTTCAATCATGCTTTCCCTTCAGAAGAAAGCCTTAAAGATTGAATGGTATTTGCAAAAACCCTGATTTCCCGATTGCGTGGGAATCAATTTCTTGAGAAAGAATAAAATGTCTTCAGCGTGACATGAATCGGCGATGCAAGTTATTTCCAGATCTCAATTTATTGAGTCATGGTAATTTGAGACATTCTTTTCTAGAGTAAGCGCTTACATTAGGGAAATCCAACCGAGAAATTACTGAATTTATTAAACATTGAATCGTTGATTGAAGTGCGGTACTGAGGGAGGGTGGGGGTAGCGAGACTTCCCCTCATCCCTAGGGCGAGGGGAATGTAAGTGGTTTCACCTTTGAATTTAAAGTTAGATTGTTATCTCCTACACTCCTTTTCAAGAACAAATGTCTGAGTGTTGAAAAGAGACTTCAGTTGATAGTGGATTGAGGCTGGCGATCGGGGTAAATCCAGCTTTGCTCATTGAATCCAGTAAAAAGAAATTTTAACTTTTCTCAGGAGATGTCTAAAATACAACGTCTCTTACTTAAAATGAGATATTCTCCTAAATGCAGTCCCGTAATTTCACGAAATTACACCGCTTGAATAGGGTAAGCCTCAGTCGATCTCGCTAGACAAAACCTCAAAGTATGCCCCATGAAGGTTAAATTTCAGACATTCCCCAGACTTCCGAAGCTAAGAAGCCGGTACAAGCGGTGGTTGAAAATGGCGATCGCGATCGTTCTGGTTAGCTTAAGTGCGATCGCCTGTAACCTTCGTTCCACCCCTACAGTCTCCTCAGTCTCCAACCAACCGACTAGCGAACTCCCCACCCTACAAGTTTGGTGGGATAAAGGCTTTAACCAAGACGAAGATGAAGCTTTAAACCGAATTATCAAAAACTGGGAAGCCCAAAGCGGCGTCAAAGTCCAACTCTTTTTACAAACCCCTGACGACTTGCTTTCCAAAGCCCAACGCGCCATCCAAGCGGGAACCCCCCCTGACGTACTCTACTCCGATCTCGGTAGCGGCACCTTATTTCCCCGCTTTGCTTGGGAAGGAAAACTCCTCGATCTCTCCGACATTATCGAACCGCAAAAAGCTCTCTACCCCCAAAGCGTACTCGATGCCGTTCACCTCTATAACAACGTCGAGAAAAAACGCAGCTACTACGCCATCCCCATTCAGCAATCTAGCATCCACATCTTTTACTGGCGCGACCTCCTTCAGCAAGCCGGAATTACCACAATTCCCGAAGATTGGCAGGGGTTCTGGCAAGTTTGGGAAACCGCCAAAACCCAACTCCGCAATACCCAAAACCTGGATATTGAAGCATTAGGTCTTACCCTGTCTGTCGGATCGGCCGATACTAACTTTCTGTTTGAACAAATGCTAGAGGCGTTTGACGTAGAACTGTTAGATGCTCAAGGTCAAGTTTTAGCCAACGATCCTAAACTGCGCCAAAACCTCGCCAACCTCCTCACCTGGTATGCCCAACATTACCGACAGGGTGCGATCGCCCCAGATGCGATTGAATGGCTCAGTCCTGACAATAACATCCATCTGCTCAACCGCACGGTTTTGATGACCCCCAACGCTACCCTATCCATTCCCGGATCGCAGCGTCAAAATCGCGAAATTTACTTAAACCAGTTAGGAACCGTAGATTTCCCTAAAAAACCAAGCGGCGAACCCATGCGCCACCTCACTTCTGTGCGTCAAGTCATTGTATTTAAAAATGCCAGACAATCCGAACTGGCTAAAGACTTTTTAAGATACATCAGCCAGCCGGAAACCCTAGCCGAATTTCTCAAACAATCTGGGGGGCGGTATTTTCCCGTTCTCTCTCCCGTCTGGAAAGACCCTTTTTGGCAAGATCGGGCCGATCCTCATATCAGCGCTGTCACTAAAACCTTACTAGAAAAGCCAACCCGCACGTTTTATACGGCAATTAACCCAGCTTACAGCCAAGTCCAAGAAGATTATGTTTGGGGAAAAGCATTGCATCGGGTTATCGTAGAAGGCGTTTCCCCCGAACAAGCCGCCGCAGAAGCGATCGCCCGCATCCAAGAGATTTTTGCACAATGGCAATAGTTGAGGCTGCTAAAATCCTGGCGATCCCTAAGCTTCCACCCTGTAAGGAGTTGTATGTGGGCACAGACTTTTCGCTTTAGCCCTCCTGCAAGCCCTGCGGGACTCCAATTTTCAACGTTAAGACAAAGCTGTTGCCAGATGAGGTTTTAAACTCAAAATTTGTGATGAAGTTTTGGAAGCAGCACCTTACCAGCCGACTTGCAAGTTACTTTCTACTCCTGTCTCTGCTGACGGTGAGTACCATCAGTTGCGTTGCGTATTTGCAGGCCCGCCAATCTTTAAAGGAATCTGCATTCAATCAACTCAGTATTACCGCCACCCTCAAAGAAGGCGAACTTGCCCGTTGGTTTGAGGATCAGCAGCGCGATTTTCTGCTTACCACGCACCTTCCGGACGTGCAAACGCGCTTGCAAATCTTACTGGAGACGGCTTCAACCACCCCCCAACATCAACAAGCGAAAGCGGATCTTGACGCTTATCTGCAAAGGGTTATTCGACTAAAACCCAATCTGCAAGAGATTTATGTATTAGATGGCAGCAGCCGCGTCTTATTGTCGTCTCAACCCGAACGGGAAAGAACCTATGAGATTGCAGCCAATATTACCTTTCTCGAACAAGTTGCCATTGGTGCCGACTTTGCCCCCATTTTTTATGTTTCCCCAAGGACTCGGAAACCGGCCATTACTCTGGCTACCCCGATTCGCAATGCAAATGGCGATCGCATCGGCTTGTTGGCCACTCAACTCGATTTAGAACGCATCGATCGAATTATCCGCGAAGGGAATCGCTTGGGGAAAACCGGGGAAGCTTATCTGGTGGGGTTTATGGTGACTGGCAATGCCTTTATTTCTGGCGCGTCTCCCCTTCCCGAATCTCCTACTGAATCCGTCACCAGCTTTGCCATTGAACAAGCAATGCTCGGACAAAATGGTTCGGGACTGTATCTCAACTATGCCGGGGTTCCGGTGATTGGGGTGTATCGCTGGCTGAACAATCGCGACTTAGCCCTTTTAGTTGAAATGGCGCAAGCCGAAGCCCTTGCACCCGCCCGACAATTAGCCGTCACTATCGCGTTGATTGGTGCGTTCTCTGCGATCGCGCTTTCGGTCGGCGTCTATTGGCTATCGCGCCAAATTACTAAACCCATTTTAGCGATCGCCGAAACCAGCACCCAAATTGCCGCCGGAGAACTCGATCGAGAAGCCCCCATTTTAACGGAAGATGAAATCGGGATTTTGGCTCATAACTTCAACCAAATGCTCCGCCAACTCAAACTTTCCCGCAATCAATCTCAAGCCTACAGCGAAAGCCTAGAACAAAAAGCCCACGAATTAGAACAAACCCTGCGACAACTCCGCCGCACCCAAGCCCAACTGATCCAAACTGAAAAAATGTCGAGTCTCGGTCAGTTAGTGGCAGGTATCGCCCACGAAATCAACAACCCAATTAACTTTATCTATGGCAATGTCTCTCATGTTTCTCGCTACACCGAAGACCTGCTGCACCTGTTAGCCCTATACGATCGTCACTATTCCCATCCCCTACCCGAAATTGAAGCGGAAAAAGACAACATCGATCTAGAATTTTTGGTTGCTGACTTACCCAAAATCTTAGAGTCTATGCAGGTAGGGGCAGAACGGATCTCTCAAATTGTCAAAGCGCTGCGAAGTTTCTCCCGACTGGATCAAGCCCAGAAAAAACCCGTTGATATTCACGAAGGCATAGAAAGCACCCTAGCCATTTTGCAAAGCCGTCTGCGAGAGCAAAAGCATCGACCGGCTATCCAAGTGATTAAAGACTATGGAACCCTTCCCCAGGTGGAATGCTATGCAGGTCAACTCAATCAAGTGTTTATGCACATTCTCAGCAATGCCATCGACACCTTAGATGAAAAATATCATTTAGCGGTTGCCGTCCCAGAACCTCAGATTGCGATCCGGACTGCATTGTTAGAAGATCGGGTCATTGAAGGTATCCCCAAAACGATTCAAATTCAAATTTCCGACAATGGGGTGGGCATGTCCCCTACCGTTCTCGCCAAAATTTTCGATCCCTTCTTTACCACCAAACCCGTCGGTTCCGGAACGGGTTTAGGGCTAGCGATTTGCTATTCCATTATTGTCGAACATCACGGCGGCGAACTCCATTGTCATTCCACCCCCGGAAAAGGAACAGAATTTAGCCTGCAAATTCCCTACCGCTAGCAATTGGTCTCTCCCGTTTCGCAAGCCCCAATACTCACCCAGGTGCTAGAACCATCCGCCCAATGCTCTTTTTTCCAAATCGGGGCATTATGTTTAAGCGTATCAATCGCATACTGACAGGCTGCAAACGCTTCTCCCCGATGGGGGCAGCCAACCGCCACTAATACGCTAATTTCGCCAATCTTCAATTTACCAACCCGGTGATGAATGACAACGCGATTAACGTCCGGCCAGGTGGTGCGAATTTGGGCAGCAATTTGGCGAAACACTTCTATCGCCATTGGCTCATAAGCTTGGTAGGCTAAGGCAACCACCGGCTTACCGTCCGTTTGGTGGCGCACGGTTCCGCTCATCACCACAATCGCCCCATTCGCCGGATCGTCTGCTAACGCGTAGATTTCGTCCAGGGAAAGGGGCGCAAATGTAATGGCAAAACTATCTTGCGTTGATAAAGTTGCACTAAACACCAGTTTCAATCCTTTAGAGGAACGACCAGAGAACGATGGAGGAGTTTGTCAGCTTGGCGGAAGCCCGGTCGTTTCACGATAGCGCGATCGCCCGGTTGAGCGCTACCTTCATTCAAAGTATGCCATTGCGGATCGTAAGCTACCTCATCGCCCACCTGGGCTAGCGGTTCTACCCCCCATTGTTGCATCAGCTTTTCGACAGGTTGCACCAAGCGTACCAGCGTCATCGGGTCGGTTAAAGTCCCCTCTTTCGCCTTCGCAACGGCCATCGGCCAATTTCTCAGCCAGGTTTCTAAGGTATCTAAACTCGCCTGCTGAAACTCCTGTAACAGTTCCTGACGCTGTACCTGAAGTTGGGCTTCTAAACGTTCGTAAGCTTGGCGCAACTCTCCAGAAGCCTCTCCCACACCTGCAAACGTTGCCAATAACTCGCCAACAGGGACTTGTAAAACGGGGGCTAGCTTAAAAAACACTTCCAGCCGCAAGCGATGGACTTGGGCGCGTCGTAAATAAAGTAACTGGCGTTCGGAGACGCCAGACACGCGACTTAAAGCCTTGAAGCTAGAAATTCCCACCCGTTGCATCAACTCTAATAACGAGTGGGTTGCATCCTGAGACATTAGCCTTTGACTTTCTCTTTTTCAGGTGCGGCGGCGACTTCAGCCGCTTGGAGATGGGCTTCTAGGAACCACAGGCGCTTGTCAATGGCGCGGGAAATTTCTGTGTACAAGTCGGCGGTATCTTTATCTTCCCAGCGATCGCTCTTATCAATCGCTTCGCGAATATGTTTGGCGTAGGGAGCGTAGCGATCGGCTAGTGCGGTAACGTGACTCTTACCATCGAGAATATCAAAGGGATACTCTGGCAAGATTGAGTCTTGGGCGGCAACTCTGGCTGTCCCTTTGGCTAACCCACCCAAAGCGGTTGCCCGTTCGGCGACCATATCCACAAACTCTTCAAGTTCGCCAGCCATTTCGTCAAACAGTTCGTGCAGTTGGTAAAAATCCATGCCCTTAACGTTCCAGTGCGCTTGCTTCACCTGGGTTTTAAGGTCTAGGGTACTGGCTAGGGTTTCGTTGAGCAGTCCAACAACTTTCGCTCTCGTATTTTCAGGCAAGTCTATACGACTGGGGTAGAGCGTTTGCTTATGGTTATTATTCTTTCCCATAGAGATTCAGTCCTAATAGAGCAGGTCTGTCTTCTATTCTCTAGGAAATACGACAATTTGGCTGTATCGTTTTGCCGAGTAACCCGATACAGCCAAACATCTAAAGGGGGAACCCCCCGCAGAGGATTCCCCATGAGGGTCAATTATTGCAACAAGCTTCTCAGCATCCAAGCGGTTTTTTCGTGAATCCGCATCCGTTCGACTAACAAGTCGGCGGTGGATTCGTCGCGTGCATCTTCGGCGGCGGGGAAAGCTTGGCGAACCGTTTTCACAACGGCTTCGTTACCTTCAACCAACAAGCGGATCATCTCTTCGGCTTTGGGAACGCCAGGGGTTTCGGGAATGGAGGTCAAGCGGTTAAATTCGCTGTAAGTTGCGGGGGCGCTATATCCCAAGGCTCTAATCCGTTCTGCAATGTCATCTACGGCAGTTGCGAGTTCGGTGTATTGTTCTTCAAACATCATGTGTAGTGTTTGGAACATCGGCCCTGTAACGTTCCAGTGGAAGTTATGGGTTTTCAGATAAAGGGTGTAGGTGTCTGCTAAGACGCGAGATAACCCTTCTGAAATTTGCTGACGACTGTTTTCGTCAATTCCGATATCTACTTTTTGGACTTGATCTAGAGTTTGCATAGTTCCTCTCGTGTTTAGTTACTAAATCTGGGTTTGTTTCAGGGACGTTCCATGTTTTGTTGTATCGAATAACCTCCGCGACCTGAATCATCCTTGGGGCCTAAAGTTTAATCAGTTAATCCCTTTGGGAGATTAGGCTAGATGCTTCTGCAAGACGGCGCGGGGGGCGCGGCGAATGCGACAGCGGATGGTTTCTTTGCCGAGGCGTTGGTGAGCCTCGTAGCGGTGGCAGCCGGAGAAGCCGTAATATTGGCCCTCGACTTCTAGAACGTCGATGGGTTCGCGGAGTCCTTCGGCTTGAATGGATTCCATCAGGGCCGCAACTTTTGTGGAGTCTGTTTGTCTAGGTAAGGGACGACGAATTTGGTTGAGGGGGATTTCTTCGACTCTGAGCATGGCGACGATCGGATTATGGCTTCACTTCCTTAATCATACTCATTATGACTTCGAGTTGCAAGTTAAATTTTCTCAAATCTACTCGCGGATTCCCCCGATTCAATTAAGCTATAGTGTTTGCGATTGGCAATCTTCATGAGACTACAGATGCAGCAAAGTGGTAATCCCCTCCAACTGTTTTCTGACTTGACCCGTCAAACGCTCAAAACCTGGGCAAGTGCAGCCTTGATGTCAGCGTGCTTGGTGGGCGTAGCAGCGACAACCGCTTGGGGGCAAAGTAATGCGGATCGCGTGCTAAAGGTGGGCGTGGTGCAACGGTTTGGCGAAAAGCCGACGGATACGCTAACGCTGAAGGCGACGGGAGGCGATCGCTTAACGATCAATTACGCGACGGTAGACGGCCCGGCAACCCTAACCACCGATAGCATTAAGCTGCAAGTGGCCGAACGTCCTCTCCCCGTCCCCTTAGTAGACGAGCGCGTGGTTTTAAGCACCCATCGCAGTTTTGAAAGTGCTGAGGCGAGTGCTTTGGAATGGCAAGCCAGAGGCATTGAAACCGAGGTTGCCAACCCCGACCGCTGGCAAGTGTGGGCGAAGCGGGATGTTTATAATACGCCGCTACTCAGACGTTTGCTGCTGCAAAGTTTGCAGGCCCAAGGAGATACAACAACGCATATCCAAACCCGCGTTTTGCGGCAAATGCCCCAAGCCTACTGGATTCTCAATGGCTACCGCTACAATCGGCATCAGCTAGAAGTGACGAGCGGCAATAATGTCATTCAGGTACAAGAGGGCGATCGCGCTAACAATAGCCGCTTGTACGGGGGTAGATTGCGCTTGCAACTCAATGCCTACGGCAGTTATACGCTAGTTAACGACGTGCCGCTAGAGACGTATTTACGGGGGGTTGTCCCGCACGAAATTGGCATTAGCGCCCCTCCAACGGCGATTGAGGCTCAGGCAATTTTGGCGAGAACCTATGCGCTGCGAAATCTGCGACGGTTTACGATTGACAATTATGAGATTTGCGCGAGTACCGATTGTCAGGTGTATAAGGGGTTAACGGAGGTCTTCGCAGTTAGCGATCGCGCCATTTCTGCCACGCGCGGCGAAGTTTTGACCTATAACAACGAATTGGTAGATGCGCTCTATTCCTCTAACGCCGGTGGCGTGACGGCTCCGTTTAATGATGTGTGGGATGGCCCGGAACGACCCTATTTAAGGGCGGTGGTGGATTCGGTGGCGAATTCTTGGGACTTATCCAGCCGTCCCCTCCAGAACGAGCAGAATTTCCGCGCCTTTATGAATCTGAAAAAGGGATTTAATGAGGATGACTGGGAGTTATTCCGGTGGCGCGAAGAAGCAACCCTCCAAGGGATTGCTGAGTTTTTGCAAAAATTCTTGCAACGCCGCAATCACCCGATGGCGAAGATGAAAACAGTACAGCAAGTTCGGGTAACAGAGCGATCGCCTGCTGGACGCGTCCTGAAAATGGAAGTCCAAACCGATGTGGGGGTGGTTGAGGTGTTCAAGGATGACATCCGCAATGCTTTCTATCCGCCGATTAGCACGCTCTTTTATCTCGATCCAATCTACAATCCCGATAGAAGTTTGAAGGGTTACGCGTTTGTCGGAGGCGGATTTGGTCACGGGGTTGGCTTAAGTCAAAGCGGTTCCTATCGCTTAGGAAGATTGGGATGGTCCAGTCAGCAAATTCTCAATTTCTACTTCCCCGGAACCCAAGTTCAACCGCTGAATGACTCTATTGTCTTTTGGCAAAATCCCTCTCCGGTGGCCAGCCAAGTGGCTCCTTAGAAGCTCGAATTTGGGGTTGTTCGTTAAACTAGAAAAAGGAGAGTGCATTTCACCCAGGTCAGGGGCGTGCATCTCTCCTTTTGTAGGAATTTATAGCAATCCTCAAGGGCAATTTTTGGGTTGCTATAGATTTCCTCTTAGTAGAGGTTTTCTTCTTGGTGGGTCAGGATCGTGCAGTCGGAACGGGGATAAGCTACACAGGTGAGAACATATCCTTCGTTGATTTGATCGTCATCCAAGAAGGATTGATCGGATTGATCGATCGCGTCGATTCCGCCTTCAGCCACTTTACCTGCACAGGTAGAACAAGCACCTGCACGGCAAGAATAGGGCAGATCCAGACCTTGTTCTTCCGCAGCGTCAAGAATGTAAGTATCTTCGTCAACCTCGATGGTCGTGTTCAGCCCTTCAGCCTCGTTAATCAGGGTGACTTTGTACGTTGCCATGTAGCAGTCCTCTCAATGGTCCAATCTTTGGTATAAGCTTACCTAATACAAATCAGCGGTCTATATCAGCTTATTTGTTTTGCATCAGGTTTGCTTCATCTTTGATATTAGGGGAAAAAACCGGAATTTTTACACTTGTTTAAGGCGGAGAACGAACGGGATTTATTATAAATTTTCCTAATTTTATCTTGATTGCTTATATCTGTTTCGGAAAATCAAGGGGTTGTTCGTTCCCCCCCTCTTGAGCTAGTGGGGAATTCTCTCTCAGTGTTATAAAATTAAGAATTTAAACGCTGCAAATAGCTGGCGTACAAGCTTGGGCGATCGCGCTACGGTTGCTCCAAATTGTTGCAGATTCTTGGCTCTAGAAATCAAAATATTTTCTGAATAATTCAGGAATTGACCCAGATCTGAGTTCGTGAAATTGAGATTCAAATGCTAATTATTCTCAATAAATGGCAAAACCGAGTTGCTGTAGGATGAAACAAACAAAAAGGTGTAAGGGAGCCAATATGCAACAACCGCTTCGCGTTGGGATTGTCGGAACAGGTTTTGCAGCAAAACTGCGATCGCAAGCCTTCAGAGACGATGAGCGATCGCAACTTTTCGCCATTGCAGGTCATACAGTAGAAAAAACCCAAGAATTTGCTCGTAGCTTGAATACACAGGTTGTTGAAAGCTGGCAAGATCTGGTTAAGCATCCCGAAATCGATCTCGTTTGTATTTGCACCATTAACCGCGATCATGGCGAAATCACCCGCGCCGCGTTGAACCACGATAAGCACGTCATTGTAGAGTATCCCCTCTCCCTAGACGCCACAGAAGCCGCCGAACTGATCGACTTAGCCGCCGCACGGGGAAAACTCTTGCACGTCGAACATATTGAACTCTTAGGAGGCGTGCATCAATCTTTAAAACAACATCTACCTCAAATTGGTACCCCCGTTTATCTGCGCTACTCTACCATTAACCCGCAAAATCCGGCCCCGCAGCGCTGGACGTACCACCAAGAGTTATTTGGCTTTCCCTTCGCGGCGGCGCTGTCTCGGCTGCATCGCCTCACCGATGCGTTTGGTTCCGTTAAAAGCGTCAACTGTCAAGAACGCTACTGGGGAGAACTACCGCGCTTTACGGCGTGCCTGTGCGTGGGACAATTTCATTTAAATAGCGGCGCGATCGCAGAAGTCGCCTATGGTAAAGGGGAAGTCTTTTCAAGTTCCGTGCGCTTATTTGAAGTCTACGGCGATCGCGGTACCCTAATCTTTGATGGCGATACGGGAACCTTAGTCCAAGGCGAAACCACCACCCCCATTGAAGTTGGGGGCCGTCGGGGATTATTTGTCCAAGACACGCAACGGGTATTAGACTACCTCTGTGAAGGCACCCCGCTTTATGTCACCCCGCAAGCCAGTTTATATAGTCTCAAAGTGGCTAATGCGGCACAAAAATCCGCCCAAATGGGTCAGACTGTAACCGTAGTCTGAGTACGGAAGAGGATGGGGGGAAGTGAGTGCTGAGTATTCAGAAGAAGTCAACGGCGTTTATTAAAAAGACCTTCTTAAGTTTGCTGCTTGGGTTGAGTAGTTTAAGTGTAAGCAATGCTGCGAGTGCATCTTCTCCAGGAGTTTGTGTGGCGAACTTATCAACAGAGATTAACGCCATTATCTCCCGACCGGAGTTTGCGCGATCGCGTTGGGGAATCTTAGTCAGTTCTTTGAATACTTCAGACACCCTCTACCGTCACGACGCCGAAAAATACTTTATTCCCGCCTCTAATGTTAAACTCCTCACCACCGCCGCAGTTTTGCAACGCCTCACCCCAAACTATCGCATCCGCACTGCTGTCTATGGTAATGGCGAGCGCACTCAAATTACAGTTAGCGGACGCAGCGATCCGAGTTTCAGCGATACCCAACTGCAACAACTCGCGCAACAGCTACAACAGCAGGGAATTCAGCAAGTTTCCCAACTCATCGGCGACGACTTTGCACCCCAAGAGGAAACCGTTAACCCCACTTGGGACTGGGAAGACGTTCAAGCGGGTTATGGTGCGCCCATTAATCGGTTAATCTTAAATCAAAATGCGATTAGCTTCCGTTTAGTTCCCCAAGCATTAGGCGAACCCTTGCGCGTCGAGTGGGAAAACCCTCAAGATAATGAAACTTGGCAAATTGAGAACCAGTCTGCAACCGTCGCCACCACAGAACGCGAGTTTATTCAAGTTGGACGCGATCTCAGCCAACCCATTTTACGAGTAAGGGGACAATTGCACATTGGTTCCGACTCAGAAACCACCTCCATTGCTGTCACCGATCCGGCGAACCGCTTCTTAAGCCGCTTTCAGCAAATCTTACAAGCATCGGGGATAACCGTTCAACAAACTTCCCTAACCGCACAGTTCACCCCCTTGTCAAACCCCCCTCTCGCCTTTGTAGACTCGCCACCCTTATCGGAGTTACTGGTTGAAACCAATCAGTGGAGCAATAATATTTATGCAGAAGCGTTAGTACGCCAACTGGGAGAACCCGATAGGAACGCATTAAGCCAAGTGGAAGCAGTTCTAACGCAACTGGGTGTCGATCCTAATAGTTACCAACTCGCAGATGCTTCCGGGTTATCGCGGCAAAATTTAGCCTCTCCCGAAGCCATTGTGCGATCGCTGCAATTGATGGCGCGATCGCCCTACGCTCAAGTCTACCGGAATTCTTTAGCCGTTGCAGCAGAAAGCGGCACCCTACGCAACCGTTTTCGCCAAACCCCAGTCGCCGGAAACCTGCAAGGAAAAACGGGTTCTCTAGGGGGTGTAATGGCATTATCGGGTTATTTAGAAGTTCCCGACTTTGAACCCCTCGCCTTTAGCATTCTCAGCAATCACTCAATTCTCCCACAGGCAAATACTCGACAAGCCATTGATGAAATTGTTTTAGTTCTCAGCCGCCTGCGGCGTTGTTAACGGGACTTAAACCAAAATCGAAGACGAATAAATCTATTTCTATCTAGCTGTGGTAGGTTGGGTTGAGCCTTGCGAAACCCAACACAACCCTGGCTGCTGTTGGTTTCTGCTTCGTTAAAACGGTAGGACAGATATTATTAAATCAGACTTTTGCACTTCTCAAGCTGGTAAAGATTACAATTAGAGCTAGGAATCCTATGGCTGAGGACTTAAAAACTATGCAAATTCAGAAAATTTCTGTTAATGGTCTGTTTGGAATTTTTGATCATGTAATTCCATTAAACATGGATGAGAGAATTACAATTATCCACGGACCTAATGGGTTTGGCAAAACAGCAATGTTGAGAATGCTCAATGGTTTCTTTAACTCTCAGTATTCAATATTCAGGAATATCCCATTTGCTAAATTCCGAGTTGATTTTGATAATGGCAAGAGTGTTGAGGTTTTAAAAAAATCTAAATCCTTGGAAAAAATCAAACATAAAGAACGTTTAATTATTGATTTTTATGACAAAAATGAAAAGAAATTTTCTTTTCCTTTAGAAGAAATTAATAATACTCGGGATCTTAATTTTTCCGTCAGTATTTTAGATAACATACCTGGACTTCGACGAGTAGGATCTAAAGTGTGGCAATATATTCCCACGGGCGAAACACTTTCTTTAAACGATGTTATTGACCGATTTGAAGATATTCTTCCTTTAAAAACAAAATTACGAGAAGAACCCGAATGGCTAGACAAGTTAAAGAGTGATAGTCATGTTCGCTTAATCGAGTCTCAAAGGCTATTGAACTTTGTTCCTAGTCGCTCCTCAAGATTGTACCCTGAAACACCTTCAATGCTACAAACAGTATCTGCTTACTCTGAGGAGGTTGCTCAACTTATTCAATCTAAACTTGCCGAGTATGGTACAACTTCTCAGTCTCTTGATAGGACATTTCCTGTCAGAGTAGTGCAACAAAAACCATCTCCTGATGTAACAAATGAACAGCTTCGCCAGCAACTTAATGAACTTGAAGAGACCCGTTCTCGACTGATAGAAGTAGGTTTATTAGATAGGGACGATAATTCAGACTTTCAAATTCAGCCAGAGTTTATAGATGAAAGCACCAAAAATATTTTGTCAGTATATGTTGAAGATGTCGAAAATAAACTTAGTGTTTTTAATGAAATTGCTAGAAAAATTGAACTTTTAAGGAGGATTGTTAACAAAAAGTTTTCTTATTCTTACAAAGAAATGAGTTTTGACAATAAAAAAGGATTTATTTTTAAGACACTTTATCGTCCTAAATCTTCAAGTTTAGAGACTATTTTTCCCACTGATTTATCGTCTGGAGAACAGCATGAATTAGTTCTTCTTTATGAACTGCTATTTAAGGTTAAACCTAATTCTTTAGTATTAATTGACGAACCCGAACTTTCACTTCACGTCGGCTGGCAAGCTCAGTTTATAAAAGACTTGCAAGAAATTACAAAACTTGCAGATTTGAATGTTTTGATGGCTACTCACTCCCCAGATATCATTCAAGATCGCTGGGATTTGACTGTGGAACTGAAAGGCCCAGAAAAATGAGGGAGTACCTGACACCTGAGCGTGAGGCTACAGCAATTCGCTTACGACGTAGTACCTTCTCTGGTACATTTCTATTGGTTGAGGGTAGTTCAGACAAGATTTTTTATGAACGCTTTGTTGATAAAACTGAATGTACGGTAATCACCAATAGTATTCCAGGCAAACAGAGAGTTATTGAGGTTTTGTTAATCTTGGAAAACTCAAAATTTCAAGGAATTTTAGCGATTGTCGATGCAGATTTTGATCATCTCGAAACTCCTTTGCATATTGATCTCAACCTGATTCGTACAGATACTCACGACCTAGAAACGATGTTACTTCAATCACCTGCTCTTGATAAGGTGCTAGCTGAGTTCGGTTCAGAGGAGAAAATTGCCAAGTTTGGACGAGACATTAGAGAAGCATTACTTGAAGCCGGAATGCTTATTGGATATCTTCTTTGGATTTCTCAGCTTGACAAATTAAACTTGACCTTTAATGGAATCGTATTCAGCAGGTTCATTAATGAGCAAACACTGCAAATTGATGAAGCCAAATTTATTCAAGAAGTAAAGAATAAATCTCAAGCTCCTTCATTAAATAACGAAGATTTGCAACAACGGATCGCGAACCAAAGAAGTAAAAGTCACAATCCTTGGCAAGTGTGTTGTGGGCATGATCTAGTAGAAATATTATCTCTTGGTTTACGTAAAGCAATTGGCTCTGCCAAACCTTCTGATGTTGAACCATACAGCCTTGAGCGCAATTTGCGGCTTGCCTATGAGGAAAGTTACTTTTGCACTATGCAGATTTGCTCCTATGTTCGCTTATGGGAAAAAAGCAATCAGCCATTTAAAGTTCTGCGAAATGACCTATAGCGCCCTTTAATCGAAATTTTGAGCAACTTCGTTTAGGCGAATTGCAACTTCGTAAACCGTACCCTGTTTTTTGATAATTAAAGCGCTGCAAGCCTGGAGGAAATTGAGGAATTTATTTTTGATTCCTAGAGTTCCGCTCATTTCTTTGTAGGTTTTTCCGTACTGCTGATGAAACTCGCTACTTAACTTAGAAATACTAATGTATTGTCCTGGAGATTCTGCTGTGAGATTTGCCACAATTTTAATTAGGGCTTTCTCTAATTCTGCACGCGTTTTAATCTCTGGATGAACAATATTTTCGGGCGGGGGTTCGGGTAATGGCTGGGACTCTATAGGCTTGTCTGCTGATGATAATCCATCAAGACTAGGAGAGATTCGGGCTTTTTCCTGTTTCTCGATTGCGGCTCTTTGTTGGACTAAATTCATGACTGTTGACAATTGTACCAAGCGTTCTGTTAGGGATTGATGTTCGGCTTGAATTAATTGTTCAATACTCTGCATTAAATCAAGCGGAGTGGGAACTTCAACATTATACGTTGTTGAATAATAGCGAATTTCTCCAGTTTGGCGATTTTCAATTCTAAAATTATCGTCTTCTCGGCGAACTCGATAAACGGTTAAACCTTGATTTTGCAGTTCGTTGCACAGATGATTCAGCAACCAATCCGAAGAACAGATAAACGCTTCTTTGACTTGAGGATAATGCAGACGAATGGCAGAACCCATTGCTAGCATTTGAGCATCAGCACTATTTTTCCCTAAAGGAACGTGAATCATCTGATATCCCCGTTCGTAGAGTTCGCTATCGCCTGCGGTGTTTTTCCAATTTGCAAAGGCAATTTTAACGTTAAGGGGATAGGAGGAAAGCTGGGCGAGAAAGGTTTCTAGATGAGGATCGAATTTAATATTCTCTGCATCGAGAAGGAGTAAGGAAAGTCCTTGGGGTTCTGGAGGAGAGGAATGGTTAGAACAGGAATGCGTGTCTAAAGACTTTAAATAATGGAGGGCTTGGAGAACTTGGCGAACGGTTGTTTCAATTCCTTCAGAAGGTTGAAGTTTAAGAAGATATTCAATGAGTGGTAAGACATTGGCTTGAATATCGGGTTCTAAGGGGAGGGAATTTTGGATAGATGCTGATACCGGGAGAAGTTCAGCCTGGAGAAAGGAACGCTGACAGCTTTTACAGTAATATCGCTGCTTACCGCTGACGCGACCATTTTTCCGAGTTTCTGTAGACTGACATCTAGGACATTGCATCTTGGATGAAGATGGCGATCGCACTGTTGGCTTCTAATCGAGTCGTTGTTCCTCATTATGGCAAGAGAATCGCGCAAGTTCACCTTAGATATTTGTATCTTAGGTTACACTCTTGCCCCAACTGGCGCGACGCCACCTTTCTAGACGTTAAAGACTGTCAGGATCGATGTTCAATTCTCGCAGTTTAGCCGCTAACCGTTCGGCGCGTTGCGCTTCCTGTTCGGCGCGTTGTGCTTCCTGTTCGGCGCGTTGTGCGAAAGATTGACGCTGTTCGTCTAATTCTAGATAAGACAAAAACCGCTGTCCATCCGGACGATACAATTCTAAGCCATCCTCGCCTAACTCAAAGCGAACCCCTAAACGAGGGCTTACCCAGCCTTGAATGGGATCGATGACTTCTAAAAGTCCTTCAGTTCGCAACCATCCCCTCAATTCGCGATCCTCTGGATCGTAGAGGTAATATTCTTCAACGGGGTAGCGGTTGTAGAAGGTCAATTTTTTATCGAGTTTGCGCTGCGAGTCGCTGTGGGAACGAATTTCAAAGACGACTTGGGGAGTAATGTTATCTTCTCGCCACTGGAGATAGGAACGGCGATCGCCTTTAGGTCTACCAAAGACTACCATTGTATCGGGTGCTTGGCAGATATCGGGTCTACCCTCCACGGGATACCATAGCAAGTCACCTGCGACGAAGACGTTGGGATCTTCGCGAAATAGGGCATCAATGCCCCCTTGTATTTTAATAATCCACTGGTATTGAATGGTACTGTCGGCCATTGGCTGTCCGTCGCTGGAGGGGTAAATAATCTCAGTTTTTTCTGCGGTGGAAGTCTGCGGAGTCATGACAAGCCTCGCGAAATTGCAAGCGGTGTTTTTATTGTAGCGATCGCCCTCAGCCCTACTGAATTCCAGTTAGAGGATCATCTGGGGACAGAACCCTGTAACAATTGAGTGCAACGTTCAATTTCAGTTTCAGCATTCACTTGGCTATCAGTACCCTTAACGGGTATAAATTTACTGAGATCCCAGGAATGTCCAGTTGATAATGAGACAGTGAGAGGACGGTCGGGATCGGGTACAGATGTTTCAGAGAAAGTAACATTACTCAAGGCATTTCCTGTCACTACTCCACTAAAGCAAAAGTTTTCGCTAGTATTTCTGTAATAACTGAATCCCATTAACCGATCGTTAGATTTACGAAAGATAATGTAATGCTCTCCGGCTTGATTGGGTTCGGCTGTTTCACCATAAAGATAGATGCCATCGGGTAAATTTTCAATTGGGGGATTTGCCGCTTTATTAATCGTAATTGATGGAAATCCAATTAACAAAGCCAAGCTGAATATCGTCAAATAATGTTTGAGTTTCATTGATCCTCCGGGGTGTGATGTAGAGTAAGAAGAGGAAAAGTACCCACCGAGAGGACGGCTTATCTGCAAATCAGTTTAAGGACGGTTGCTAATTGCGATTAATGTTGAGGCTATACTCGCCTTCGCTAGTGCGATCGCTTCCATTGACAACCACTTGATAGCGACCAGCAGTTGGTAGATTGATAACGAGATCGGAGATTCTATTTCTCCTGAAATCATCGCTTCTTCTGCCATAGCTTTCCGCAATTTTTTGACCATTGGGATCGAAAACTGCGACATAATGATCGAAGGATCGACTTTGCAGATTAAGAGAGATGGACTGATTGGCTTGTCCGGTAAAGGTATGGGTGTGGTATAAACTCCCGTCAGAAGAAAGGCGAGGGTCGCCATCTTTTAAGACTGCGTTTCTTTGGAGAACTGAGAGGGAAAGAATTTTAGCTTCTGCGGGATTTGCCAAATCTAGCCGATAAGCATTGATCGGGACATTCATTCCGTTTCCATTGCGGATCGTGATGACAAAGCTAGTATTTTGGCGACGATCGCGGCGAACATTATCGGTAAACTGATTTTGAATTTCCCTAAATCTCAATAGGCGCGGTTGCTCAAAATTGGGGCGAGAAAGACAGAAGATTGCACTGCCATCTAAAGCACGGCTAGCATAGAGCCAGTGACGTTGGTTTTGGGCGACAAATTCTTCTTGATAGAAGACGGTAAAGCGATCGCGTTGCGGGAGATTTTGATTTCTTTGACATTGACTATTGGTGTAGGTATCGCTTTTAGGTGCAGCAGTTTGGGCCGCTACTTTTGAAATGGAGGTTCCCAAAACGGTGCAACCTAACATCAATCCAATCAGCGTTCTTTGTTTCATTCTTTCCTTCTCTTGATGATAAGTCCTGAAGCCAGGATGTAGTTAATGATACTGACTTCGATCGCGATCGTCAGCATTTTTCAATACAACGCGCGATCGCCCCTTTCCTGACCTGTGGCGGTTCAGCCCATAATAAAGGCAGTGACTTCATCATTGTTTAAGATCATGGCCAGAGACTTACGGGGATTTATCAAACTTTTAGAAGAACGCGGACAACTGAAGCGTATCAAGGCTTTGGTCGATCCCGACTTAGAAATTGCTGAGATTTCTAACCGGATGTTGCAAGCAGGCGGCCCTGGATTAATCTTTGAGAATGTCAAAGGATCGCCCTTCCCCGTAGCCGTTAACCTGATGGGGACAGTAGAACGGATCTGTTGGGCGATGAATATGCAACATCCCCAGGAACTCGAAGAACTGGGGAAAAAGTTGGGAATGTTACAACAACCCAAACCCCCGAAAAAGCTGTCCCAAGCGATTGATTTTGGTAAGGTCTTGTTTGATGTGGTGAAGGCGAAACCGGGACGAGACTTTTTTCCGGCCTGTCAGCAAACGGTCATTCAAGGGGAAGATGTAGACTTGAATACGATTCCCATGATTCGCCCGTATTGTGGGGATGCAGGCAAGATTATCACCCTCGGTTTAGTGATTACCAGGGATTGCGAAACGGGAATTCCTAACGTTGGGGTGTACCGCTTGCAATTGCAATCCAAAAATACCATGACCGTGCATTGGCTATCCGTGCGTGGGGGGGCGAGGCACTTGCGGAAAGCGGCGGAACGGGGGAAAAAGTTAGAAGTGGCGATCGCGCTGGGCGTAGACCCCTTAATCATTATGGCCGCTGCTACCCCAATTCCCGTAGACCTCTCAGAATGGCTATTTGCGGGCTTATATGGCGGTTCTGGCGTTAACCTCGCAAAATGCAAAACGGTGGATTTAGAGGTTCCCGCAGACTCGGAAATTGTCTTAGAAGGGACGATTACCCCAGGGGAGGTATTACCCGATGGGCCGTTTGGCGATCACATGGGATATTACGGCGGCGTGGAAGATTCGCCGTTAGTTCGCTTCCACTGCATCACCCATCGTCAAGATCCAATCTATCTCACCACCTTTAGCGGTCGGCCCCCCAAGGAAGAAGCGATGATGGCGATCGCGCTTAACCGCATTTATACCCCTATTCTGCGCCAACAAGTCTCGGAAATTGTTGATTTCTTTCTACCAATGGAAGCGCTAAGTTACAAAGCGGCGATCATCTCCATTGATAAAGCTTATCCCGGACAAGCCCGTCGCGCCGCCCTGGCTTTTTGGAGTGCGTTACCGCAATTCACCTATACCAAGTTTGTGATTGTCGTGGATAAGGAGATTAACATCCGCGATCCGCGTCAAGTGGTTTGGGCGATTTCTTCTAAGGTAGACCCCTGTCGGGATGTCTTTATCTTGCCCGAAACGCCCTTTGATACCCTAGATTTTGCTAGCGAAAAAATCGGTTTGGGCGGCAGAATGGGCATTGATGCCACCACTAAAGTTTATCCAGAAACCCAACATGAATGGGGCGCACCTTTAGAATCTGATGCAGATGTTGCAGCAATGGTGGATCGACGTTGGGCAGAATATGGATTAGCCGATGTCGCCCTGGGAGAAGTTGACCCCAATGTGTTTGGCTACGATATGCAATAAATGAATGCGAGGGGAGTTGCAGCCCCTCGCATTAAAATTAGCCCCAAACTGGGTATTATTTGGCTTCTACCTTGGTCGTTTCGCGAGTTCGCAGAGATTTGATTTGGTGAATTTGACCCTTGAGTGTCTTAGGCCCGCCACCGCCGAAGAGTTCGTGGAGGAGGACGTAGAAACAGGGAATAATAAACAACGTTAGCAGGGTTGCTAGAGAAAGACCTGAAAAGACAACCACGCCTAGCGGTTGCAGAAATTCCGACCCTTCACCCACCCCTAACGCGAGGGGAAATAGACCTAAAACCGTGGTAATGGTCGTCATCATAATCGGGCGGAGGCGTTGGGGGGCAGCTTTGAGGATGGCTGACAGGCGACTGGCTGATTCACCTCCAGCTTGTTCGTAAATCTGGTTAGCCAACTCCACCATAATAATCGCGTTGTTGACGACAATCCCCACCAACAGGACTGCACCGACAATCACCGTAGCACCGATCGCCGTTTGGGTGATAAATAGACCAAAAATTCCCCCAGCTAAGGCTAAGGGAACCGTCAGCATAATCACCAGCGGATCGATTAAGGAGTTATATTGGACGGCCATGACCACAAACACGAGGAACGCCGCTAACCCTCCTAACACTCTTAACGCACTCTGTAACTCTTGGGTGGCTTGGGCTGAAGAACTGGGGAGAATTGAAACGCCTTCGGGTAAATCGAGATCGGCGATCGCATTTTCCATTTGCGCGATCGCATCCCCTAAGCTGGCCCCTTCTACTAAGTTTCCAGCAATTAAGGCAACTTGACGCTGATTAATCCGCCGAATTTCTCCAGGCGCTTGTCCGGGTTCAATCCGGGAGACATCCCCTAGGCGAATTTGTTGGCGGTTAGCTGCAAATAAAGGTAGGCGTTGTAATTGTTGGACTTGGCGCACGGCCCCATCTTGCAACTGTACCCGAATATTGATTAAGCGGTTGCCCCGTTGCAATTGGGTGGGCGTTGAACCTTGGATAGCCGTTGCTAGAGTATCGCCAATATCCTGCGCGGTTAATCCCACTTGGGCGAGTCGTTCCCAGTCGGGGAGAATTTGCACCTCTGGTTGATTGGGGTCGCCATCCGGTCGAAATCGCGCTAAGGTGACATTCTCATCTAACGCCCTCATCACCAGGCGTTCGGCTTCTCGCAAGCTTTGGCTATCGTTTCCTTGCAGCGCTAGGTCAATTTCTGCCCCCCGAACGGGAGAGTTATTCAGAATTAGACCCCGAACGGATTCGGGAACTAAGCGGATGCGGGTGTCGATTAAGTTGAGTTGGTTAAACTCCGGGGTGACGCGTTCTACAAACGCCGCGACGTTGGTTCCGGGTTTTAGGGTAATGGTACTGCTAGCACGGAGGAGGTTTTCGTTGGTATTCGCCCCAAACAAGAAGCCGCCGACGGTGGAGAAGACATACTCGGTTTCTGGCTGTTCTTGGAGAATGCGGTCAATCTCTGCCATCACGGTGCGGTTGGTATTTAAGTCCGTACCGGGGGGAAATTGAGCAATCAGACGCGCTTGACCCGTATTGATGCGCGGCAGGATTTCTTGGGGAATATGCCCCACCATCAGGAAGCTACCGCCACCGAGGATAACAAAGGCGAGGGCGATCGCCAACAGCCGCCAGCGCAACACCTGCCTTAAAAACCAGGCATAACCGGCGGTAGCTTGTTCAAAGCGGCGATTAAATTCGCGCAACGCCCAAAACTCGCGGATGCGGCTAGACCAAGAGACGGCCAGCAGGCGGGAGGTTAAGGCGGGAACGACGGTAATCCCAATAACGAGGGAGGCGGCGACGGCAAAACTAATGGTCAGAATTAACTCATTAAACAGTAAGGCAATAAACCCGCCAATCAGCAAGAAGGGCATCACCGCCACGAGGTTCGTCGTGGTGGAGGCTAAAAGCGCCGATTCGAGTTCTTGGGCGCTATGTTCCGATTGCTGAATAATTTGTTGAGTATTGCGCGAACGATTGCCATTGCGATGCGGCATTTTTTCCACGCCATCGACAATGTTCTCTAGCATGACGATGGAGTTGTCTACGACAATCCCCACCCCTAAAGCTAGACCGCCCAAACTGAATATATTAATCGATAATCCAAACACCCCCATGAGGATGACGGCCGTCATCGTTGCGAGGGGAATGGCAATGAGGATAATTAGAGTTTGACGCAGGGAACCGAGGAACATCAAAACCGCGATCGCCGCTAAGGCCGATCCGGTTAAACCTGCCATCACCACGTTATTAATCGAGTTTTGGATAAAGCGCGATTCATCGAGGGTAGTAATTAGGGTGATATCGTCTAAGAGCAGACCCGATCGTCTCAGGGTTTCAATCTGCCGCTTCACGCCCTCAACCACCTCAATCGTATTGGCGTCTGGTTGTTTCTGGATGCTGACTTTAACGGCGCTTTGACCGTTGAGGGAAACCAGAACCCGTTCGTCTTCGGTGCCATCCACGACTTGAGCAAAATCGCGCAAAAAGACGCGCCGGGTCGGGCCAGAGTCGCCGCTAGCGGTTGCCACGTCAAAAGAGAGGTCGCGAATTTCTGCCGCGCTGCTAAAGCGGCCAACGGTACGGGTAAGGGGTTCAGATTCCGCTTCTCGCAAGCGTCCGCCGGAGATATCCGTATTGCGCGATCGCAAGGTATTCAACACCTGATTGACGCTGACGCCCAAAGACTGCATCCGGTCGAGATCCAAATTCACCCGGACTTCTTCGCGCACGCCTCCCGACACATCCACCGAGGCAACCCCCGGTACGACATTGAGTTCTCTAGCCAGTTCTTCGTCGGCAAATACCCGCAAATCCACGCCGCGCAAGGTGTCTGAGGTGAGGGCAAACTCATAAACCGGCAGTTGAGACGGATCGACCTTAAACAGGCGCGGGTCTTCAATCGTATCGGGCAAGCGGCCGCGAGAACGGTTAAACGCGGCGGTGGCTTCGTTTAACGCCTGGTCAATATTGCCCCCCGGTTCAAAGTACAAATCAACGCTGACTTGTCCTTCGCGGGTTTGGGAATAGACCTGAATCACCCCTTCAGTTGCGGAGAGGGCTTCTTCTAAGGGGCGAGTAATTTCATCCACGGCCACTTCGGGCGAAATTCCCGGCGCGCTGAGGCGTACCCCAATCCGAGGGTAGGTAATCGCGGGCAGCAAATCGACGGGCAATCGATTGACGTAGAATACGCCGATCGCAATAATCGCCAGGGTAATCATCAGGGTACCGATATGGCGGCGAATGGCTGTAGCACTGATGCTTGCTTTAGGCTTGGGGACAGTTTTGTTGTTGGTAGTCATGGGCGATCGCTCGCGAGTCATAGGACAGGCATTCTCATGCGTCATCAGTTCCCGTGCCAGACGACACCGGGACTAGAGATCATTGTTCTGACAAAATGCTTAATCTCACGGCCTCCCCATTTTCTAAGGGGCGGCTGCTGCGACGGACGAACCGCTCTCCGGGCTGCAAACCGGAGCGAATTTCAATGCGATCGTCAATTTGTTGACCGAGGGTGACGGTACGGGCGCTGACGGTTTGGGCCTCTCCGGTCGATTCTAGGATAAAGACGGTGGCTTGTTCGCCTGGGTTAAAGTTGGGGGCTGAACCTCGTCCCCTGCTCTGGCCTCCATTGTCGCCTTTAGAGAGGGCGCTTTGGGGGACAACCAGGCTATCGCGATCGTCGGCAATAAAGCGGACGCGGGCCAGCAAACCGCTACCCAGGCGATTATTATCATTGGGGATGGTGACTTCAACCGGGACGAGACGGCCGACGGGATCGGCGGCGGGGGAAATGCGGCTGACGACGCCGTTAAAGGTGTTGTTGGGGAAGGCGTCGAGGCGAACTTCCACGGACTGCCCCGTGCGGATGTTGCTGAGTTCAAGTTCGGAGATTTGTACGGCAACTTTGACTTGGCTGAAGTCGCCGAGTCTGAGGATTTCGTCTCCGGGGCGCACGAGGTTTCCGGGTTCGAGGATTCGCTCTAAAACGGCCCCAGAAAGGGGCGAGGTGAGTTGGGCAAAGCCTTGGCGTTCTTGGGCTTGGTTAACGATCGCTCTTTGGGCGGCAACTCTTTCTTGGGCGACGCTAACGGCTTGTTGTTGGGTGCGGACTTGTTCTTCTAAGGAACGCACCACTTGCTGGCGGGTGCGGGCTTCGGTTTGGGCAACTTCAGCTTGCTGTTGAGAGACGGCCCCTTGGCGAAAAAGCTGCTGCTGGCGTTCGGCGTCGTTTTGAGCTTGTTGCAGTTCCAGACGGGCTTGTTCGAGACGCGATCGCACTTCGCTGACTTGGGTTTGGGCTTGGGCAACTTCTAGGGAACGGGCAGCAAGTTCGGCTTCGGCTTGAGTGACTTCGGAGGTACTCAGGGTACTATCGATTTGCGCCAGTAAGTCGCCGCGACTCACGGTGTCGCCAATATCGGCGCTGAGGTTCAGGAGTTGACCTTCGGTTTGCGATCGCACCGAGACGCGCTGGAGGGGTTCGGTTGTCCCCGTATATTCTAAGGGGGGTCTGAGGGACTCAGCCCGCGCGATCGCCACTTCTACAGAAGGGGTGCCTTGGGCCGCACCGCCTTGGGGGGGCCTGGGTTGAGCGTCTGCTTGTTGGCGCGGCAGCCAACCGCATCCGGCTAGGGTCAGCAGCAATAGGGATAAGCTAGCAGATTTCCAAATGCTAAGATGCGGTGGATGTTGCAGCCACGGATGAACTTGACTGAGTTGCCTCATAAAATCTCTCGTGTTGCCTGATAATCGTTTAGACTCGTGGAAAGCCAAAAAGGTTTAAGGCTCTACTGGTTTCTAATTTAGAGCATTGCTTAAAAAAACGTAAAAAACCGAGATTTCCTCAGTTTACGCTGATTCGATCGGATCGGTATCATGGGTACGAGAGCAGGCTTGAACTTGAGCGATTGGGGTGCAGGCAAGTTTCAGGGAAAGTCTCTCTTAATCTCTATCTCAAGAGGTAACAAGGATTACAACCCTCTTCTATCTAAGGTCGTAAAACTAAGCGAGCGATGGAATTGGGACGTTTTTAGGCTTGCGGCTGTTCTCTGCTGCATGATTCTCGGTTAGGCAACTGGCTAGCTCTTTTTTTCTCTATGCTGCAATGAAAGCTCTTGCAAACTACCAGATCCTCACCAAAATTTCTGAGGGAGATGCGTCTGTTGTTTATCGGGGACTCCGCCAAAGCGATAACTTGCCGGTTGTGCTAAAGCTCCTTAAACGAGATTACCCCACCCCGGCAGAACTGACTCGCTATAAGCAAGAATATGAGATTACGCGATCGCTCTCTGCAACAGGTGCGATCGCCACCTACGAGCTAATCAAGGTTAAGAATACCTTAGCGATCGTCTTTGAAGATTTTGGCGGTGAATCGCTCAGGCATTTTGTAGAAGGGCAAACCTTAAGCACCGTTCAACTTTTAAAAGTAGCTCTAGAACTGGCAAGAACGCTCGCCGATATTCACACCCACCAAGTCATTCACAAGGATATTAATCCTTCTAATATCGTTTACAACAGCGTTACCCATACCCTTAAACTGATTGATTTTGGGATTTCTACTGCTCTCAGCCTAGAAAATCCTGCGCTTAAACCCCCCGTCAGTTTAGAAGGAACGCTTCCCTATATGTCGCCCGAACAGACGGGGCGAATGAATCGTTTTCTCGATTATCGGACTGATTTTTATTCCCTGGGTGCAACCCTTTACGAACTCTTTAGCGGAAGTCCGCTGTTTGTGGCAACGGATGCAATGGAGTGGGTGCATTGTCATATCGCCAAACAGCCGGTTTCCTTGTCTCAAATCAATCCTGAAGTCCCCCAGACCATTTCTGATATTGTCATGAAGTTGTTAGCAAAAAATGCTGAAGACCGCTATCAAAGTGCTTGGGGAATTTATACAGATTTAGCAGAATGCTGGCAGCAAGTCGAGAAAAATGGCACAATTATTGCCTTTACTCCCGGACAATCCGATTTTACAGATAAATTTCAAATTCCGCAAAAACTGTACGGTCGAACCGCCGAAATTCAAACCCTACTTTCCACCTTTGAACGAACCAGTCAAGGGGCTTCAGAACTCTTTTTGATTTCGGGTTATTCTGGAGTGGGTAAATCTTCCTTAGTTCAAGAGATTTACAAACCGATTACGCAGCAACGTGGATATTTTATTGCAGGAAAATTCGACCAACTCCAGCGCAACCTTCCCTACTCTGCTTTAGTCTCAGCTTTTCAATCCCTAGTTCGCCAAATTCTCAGCGAAAGTCCAGAAGAATTACAAGTTTGGCGAGAAAAGCTACTCACCGCCTTTGGTTCCAATGGTCAAGTAATGATTGAGGTGATTCCTGAATTAGAACTCATTGTTGGCGAACAGCCCAAAGTTCAGGAATTAGGCGGGATAGAATCCCAAAATCGGTTTAATTTAACCTGTCAAAACTTTATTCGAGTGTTTGCTCAAAAAGAGCATCCTTTAGTTCTATTTATTGACGATCTGCAATGGGCAGATTTAGCAACTCTAAAATTATTAGAATCAATTTTATCTCAAGAAGACAGTCAATACTTATTCTTGATTGGAGCCTATCGAGATAACGAAGTATCGGCAACCCATCCCCTTAGTTCGCTCATAGAAACGCTGCAAAAACAACAGGTTAGAATTAGTCAGATTCATCTGAGTTCTCTGGCATTTGAGCATGTGAGAGAGCTAATTTCAGACACCTTGCACGCAGCGCTAGAACAGGTTGAACCGCTCGCAAACTTAGTGATGAAAAAAACGCATGGAAATGCATTTTTTGTGAGTGAGTTTCTCAAAAATCTCTATGCTGAAAAATTGCTCAGTTTTGATGTAAGAAGCGGTTGGAATTGGGATATTGAACAGATTAAAGCGCGAGATATCGCCGATAATGTGATTGAACTAACCATTCAGAGTTTGCAGCGACTTCCCGATGCAACTCAGAAGATTATAAAACTTGCCGCTTGTATTGGCGATCGCTTTGAACTCAACACCCTCTCTTCCATCTGCCAGCAAGAGAGTTCCTTTCTATTTCAACAGTTACTTCCTGCTATCGAAACTCACCTCATTCAACCCCTTTCCGATTTAGAATTACCCGATTGCGATCTCTTTGCATCTCAACCTATTATTCTATCCTATAAATTTTTGCACGATCGCGTTCAACAAGCGGCTTATACTTTAATTGAGGATACTAAAAAGCAAAAAGTTCATTGGCAAATAGGACAGCGATTATTGACAAATACACCCGTCAATGCGCCGCCAGACTTATTATTTCAAATTGTCGATCACCTCAATTTAGGACAAACTTTAGCGAGTTCTGAAGCCGAGAAAATTCAACTGGCTCAATTGAACTTAGAAGCAGCTCAAAAAGCTAAGATTTCTGCTGCCTATGCTGCCACCTTAATCTACAGTCAAAATGGGGCTAACTGCCTTCCTGAAGATTGCTGGAAAAACTACTATAAATTAACCCTAGCTTTATATAAAGAGTGGGCTGAAGCCGAATATTTGAATGGTTGCTTTGAAAAATCTGAAGCGCTGATTCAATTGATTTTACAACGAGCAAAAACCTCACTAGAAAAAGCTGAAATTTACCGATTGTTAATTGTCCAATACACCTTGAAAGGAGATGGTGAGGCAGCGATTCAAGCCGGTAAAAAAGCTTTATCTTTAGTCGGTATCGATCTACCCGAACGTCATCTTAAAGCAGAATTTGAGCAAGAGATGACCAAAATCGATCGATTGTTAGAAGGTAAAAGCGTTACCTCCTTAATTAAAGCTCCAGATGTCGCGCAACCCGAACATAAGATTGTTCTCAGCTTACTCGCCAATATTGACGCTGCTCTCTATGTTTACAATCAAGAACTGTGGCTGTTTGTTAGCGCTAAAGTGGTTCATTTACTGCTACAGTACGGACATTTACCAGAAGCTTCAGCCGCCTATTCCAACTATGGCGTGATTTTAGGTGTTTATCGCCAAGACTATCAACTGGGAACCGCCTTTGCCGAACTCTCCTTACAGGTGGCCGAAAAATATCATAATCTCTCCCAAAAATGCCAGAGTGGGGCGAATTGTAATTGGGTCTTTTCTTGGACAAAGCCAATTCGTTATATTCAATCTTTAAACGAAAGTTTCTATCATGCTGGCTTAGAATCGGGACAATTTCAATGGGCTGGCTACATTTTAATGTGGAAAGTCTTTAATCAATTTTATCAAGGCGAGACGCTAGGCAAAATTCTACAACAAATTCCCAATTATCTGCACTTTGCCGAAACCACCCAAAATCATTGGTCAAAAACGACCTTACTTGCAACTTACTTAGTAACTTATAACCTGAGTGGTGCCAGCGAAGATGAATTAAATTTCGATACCGACTTGATTTCAGAAGCTGATTATTTATCGGAAGAATCAGCCCTCTCTTGCTTGTTTGCAAACTGTACTTATTTAATTCTGAAATCTCAAACCCTGTATATTTACGATCGGTTTCAATTGGCTTTAGATTGCTTGGCAAAAGCCCAGCCCTATTTAGATTATATCTCTGGAAGTATTGCCTTAATCAACTATAACTTTTATCAGTCTCTATGCCTTATTGCCCTGTACCGACAGCAGACTGAAGCCGAGCAATGCCAATCTTGGCAAGTTCTGATCGAGAATCAAAAACAGCTTAAACTTTGGGCAGAAAATTGTCCTGAAAACTGTCTCGATAAATACCTTTTAGTAGAAGCAGAAATCGGGCGAATTTCGGGGAAAGGGATAGAGACAATCGATCTTTACGATCGCGCGATCGCAGCCGCTAAAGATCCTGAATTTAGCTACAATGAAGCCTTAGCCAACGAACTCACCGCCCGATTTCTATTAGAACTTGGCAAAGATAGACTTGCTCAAGTCTATTTACGCGATGCCTATCATGGGTATCAGTGTTGGGGGGCACAATCCAAGCTAGGCTTACTAGAAAGACAATATCCCCAATTACTAGCGACTGTATTTTCCCCCGCCCCTGCCGTTTATGCCACCCTCAACTCAACCCATTTTTCAACCACAACCAATTCAGGCGTAGTTCTAGATTTAGCAGCAGTGATGAAAGCTTCTCAGGCATTATCGAGCGAAATTGTCCTAGAGAAGCTGTTAAATCAACTCATGAAAATTGTGCTAGAAAGTGCAGGGGCGCAGTTTGGCTTTCTGATTCTCGAACGAGAGGGAGAATTGCTAATTGAGGCGGCGGGTTCTGTGGAAATGTCTGAGGTGAGGGTGTTAGAGTCGATGCCAGTCAGCGAAACTCAGGCTTTACCCCATTCTGTGGTTTATTACGTGGCTAGAACTCACGAATCGGTAGTTTTGCAGAATGCCACAGAGGATGCTCAGTTTAGTCACGATCCTTACATTCAACTGCACCAACCGCGATCGCTGCTGTGTACTCCGATCCTCAAACAAGGCGAGCTTTTGGGAATGCTCTATTTGGAAAATAACTTAATTGAGGGGGCATTTGCCAGCGATCCGCAAAATGAAACCCTAGGAAGCCGCTTGGAGATTTTGCAACTATTATGTTCGCAAGCGGCGATTTCTCTAGAAAATGCCCGTCTTTACCAAACCTTGCAAAACTCAGAATTGCGAGAACGCCAAAAAGCAACCCAACTAGAAGCGTCTTTGCGAGACTTAGAAGAGGCGCAATTACAACTGGTGCAAAGCGAGAAAATGTCTACCCTAGGGCAGCTAGTGGCCGGAATTGCCCATGAAATCAATAATCCGGTGGGATTTATTTCGGGTAATTTAAAGTATGCCTCAGAATATATCGAGCAATTGTTGGAACTGTTGCGACTCTATCAAACACAGTTTCCTCAGCCCGGAGAGGATATTGTGGATTTATCTGAAGAGATTGAGATTGATTACCTGGCGGAAGATTTACCTAAACTGATTTCTTCGATGACGGAGGGGACGGAACGCATCTATCAAATTAGCGCTTCTCTACGAACCTTTTCGCGGGCGGATACAACCCATAAGGTGGCGTTCGATCTCCACGAGGGGCTAGATAGCACGTTGATGATTCTCAAGCATCGTCTCAAGGCGAATGAGGTGCGCCCTGCGATCGCAATTTTGAAAAACTACGGCCCCCTACCAGAAGTGTATTGCTATCCCGGCCAACTCAATCAGGTGTTTATGAATATTATTGCTAATGCGATTGAGGCGATTGATGAATTCTGCCAAACGCGCACCTACGAACAAAATCATACCCGCCCCAGCACGATCTCCATCAGCACAACCCTCTCGCAGCCGGACACAGATTCGCTTCAACCCTATGTCACCATTCGGATTCAGGATAATGGGCCGGGAATGACTCCAGAAGTCTTGCAAAAAATCTTCAATCGTCTGTTTACCACTAAGGCGGTTGGAACGGGAACGGGTTTAGGTTTATCGATTTCTCGCCAAATTGTTGAGGAACGTCACGGCGGGCGTTTGCAGTGTCTGTCTGCACCGGGACAAGGGGCTGAATTTTTAATTGATTTACCGCTAGCCTAGCGGTTTGCACCGTTCTTTATTGGGGGGATAAGTATAAAATAATGCCCTACTTTCCCTCGAACGGACGGAGGGCGATCGCTCCACGCTTGGGGGATGTTTTGCCGGGCCAACCAGAGCGAAAGTCAACAATTCTCTAATCATTTAGGCCGTTCAATTCCCAAATCGCGATCGCTCTAGCGAGGTCAATGGGCTTCATATTTTACGACCTCTTAATTTCCGTATAAATACGATTGTCGAGAACGAGGATAAAACCGCACAATTGAACGGAATTCATCACCTCTTTCTTAATCAAGAAAACATCTATCTATGGATAGAAAAATGAACCGTTTTTGGATCTTTGTTCTCAGTTGCAGTGCAGCAGGCGTTCTCCTAGGCGCAGCTTCAAGCCAAGCAGAAATTAACCAATGCTTTAGTGCCGTGCAACCGAGCAACGAATGTTTAACCCAAGACCCCATCCTGAAAACTGTTGAAGGAATGAGCGTGGGTTTACTAGCGGGTGCAGGGGCAGCAGTGGGCGTTACCTGGCAAATGTTTTCTACCAAAGAGTAGCCCTAGAGATAAAGAGGAGCGATGCTCTCTCATCGCCCCCACAATTGCTAGATTCAGTTGTCTCATCCGCGTGAACTCTACAATTGAGGATTAAGCTGTACGGCGAGTCAACAAGCCCCAAATGAAGATCAGCAACATAGCGCCTAACACTGCAAAAATGATGCTAGGAATGCTGAGAACACCTGCGGCTGCGGCTCCACCTGTCCCTAAGAAGGTTTGTCCTAACCAACCGCCCAGCAGCGCGCCAAGAATCCCTAGACCAATCGTTGCGATAATTCCGCCACCTTGATGACCGGGGTAGATGAGTTTTGCTAAAGCACCTGCAATTAAACCGAGAACTAACCAAGCAATAATATCCATATCTGTCTCCTGTAATTAGGTTTTTCTTTGTGTGTTTGAATCTGTTCGCTCTAACAATTTAAGAATATCAATCCTGCACTCGCAAACCTATCTATCAAACGAAATAACCTCAAGTCTATCCCAGAGTTGATTGTCGCTTCAGCCTTTGTCCTTATCCGTTGCAATGACGTGCAGATCGATGTTTGCCAGCGATCGCATTAACTTCTCAATAAACGAACCTTGCAGCAAAACCTGCCAGCGAGAACGCCGGGTTGTACCAACAACCACTTGAGTCGCGCGGTACTGCGTCGCCACCTGGGCGATCGCCTTCACTACATCCACCCGATCGAGTCGAATAAATTTGCCTTCAAATTCCCCCGTCAACCGTTCGCAATTCTCGATATGCAAGGTTTCAGCCCTCGTCAAAAAGCGATCGGGATTTGCCACAAATACCACAAATAAGGGGGCATTCATATAACTGGCGAGTCGCGCCCCTCGCCGCAATAATTGTAAAGAGTTGGGATAAGTCGAAACGCACACTAACACCCGTTCTTGAATATTGCAGACTTCTCCAGCAGGTGTAGTGGCGATCGCAACTTCTTCGAGATTATCTGCCACCTCGCGCAGGGCTAACTCTCGCAGCGCCACTAAATGACGGCGCTGAAAGAAATTACTCAGGGCTTGTTGAATCTTATGAGGCGCGTAAATCTTACCCTCGCGCAATCTCTCCTCAAGGGTTTCTGGAGTCACATCAACCACAACCACTTCATCGGCTTCATCTAAAACCCGATCGGGAATGCGTTCGCGCACCACTACCCCTGTAATCCGCGCCACAATATCATTGAGACTTTCTAGATGTTGAATATTAACCGTAGAGTAGACATCAATTCCTGCATCTAAAATTGCTTCTACATCTTGATATCGCTTTTCGCGCCCATCGCCAGGAATATTGGTGTGCGCCAATTCATCCACTAAAACCAGTTGGGGTTGACGTTTCAAGATGGCATTCACATCCATCTCGGTTAAAGACTTTTCCCCGCGAATCATTTCTTTTCTGGGAATAATTTCTAAGCCTTCTGCTTTCTCTGCGGTTTCCTTGCGCCCATGCGTTTCTAGCAAACCAATCGCCACATCAAATCCTTCTTGTTTAAGCAGATGCGCTTCCTCAAGCATCTTAAACGTTTTACCCACGCCCGGAGCCATGCCAATAAAGATTTTATGCTTACCCCGTCGCGGAGTTAGGTAGGTCGCGTTGTTAATCATAAAAATTGACCGATGGACTGGAAGGTTGGGCACAAAGAGACTGAAACCCAACCCTTCTCAAAGCAATGTGTATTTTTAGCCAAGGCTACGCCAGAAGTTTTAAGGGAGGCGATCCAAGGCTAAATTTAACTGCAAAACATTGACCCCAGGTTCGCCAAAGATTCCTAAAAATCGACCTTCTGTGTACTCTTCAATCAAAGAAGTCAGTTGATTGGGGGGCAGATTTCGGGCTTGGGAAACTCGATCGATTTGTCCGATCGCAGCATCCGGGCTAATATGCGGATCTAGACCCGATCCAGAAGTGTAGATTAAATCCGCAGCGGGTTGAATTTGAGCCGCCCCTAAGCGCTGGATATCGGCTTGTACTCGTTCAATCAGTTCTGGGTTGCCAGGGGCTAAATTACTGGCCCCAGACAGTCCTGTCGGCACGGCTTCGGCGGTTTCGCTGTAGGCGATCGCAGAAGGGCGACTCCAAAAGTAGTTATCAGCCTGAAAGGTTTGTCCAATCAATGCCGATCCCACGATTTGCCCTTGGTCGTTTTGAATTAAACTGCCATTGGCTTGATAGGGCAATAAGAAGCCAAGCCCAATCACGATCAACGGATAAATCAAAGCGGTCAAAATCCAAAACACCACAGTGGCTTTAAGACTCATTAAAAATTCTCTCATGGTTAAAAATCCTGACCTTGTTAAAATCGTTCGGGTTGAAGGATCGCAACCCATAAATAGATCGATAGCCCCAAAACAACTAACCCCAAAAAGCCCAAGGCATAGGCAGCGCGGCGCGTCACCTCATCGCCCGTTGCTGCGTAGACGATAGGCGCGATCGCCCCATTCAAACACATCGCTAAAAATAACCGAATTGCAAGGGGTTTGGGCTTGCAGAGTTCTCGAAAATTCCATAACTGCATAGTTGAGTTCGCCTCCAAGATTTATGCCAGTCCTACGGCTGCAATCAAAACATCGAGTAACTTAATGGCCATAAAGGGCGCGATCGCACCTCCCAAGCCGTAGATCAAAATATTGCGCTGAAGTAGCTGATTCGCGCTTAACGGTCTAAACTTGACTCCTTTTAACGCCAAGGGAATCAACGCCGGAATAATCAAAGCGTTATAAAGCAGGGCTGATAACACCGCCGATTGGGCGCTAGCAAGACCCATAACATTGAGACTGCCAATCCCCACCCCGGCAAACATCGCCGGTAAAATCGCGAAATACTTGGCGATATCATTCGCTAACGAAAACGTCGTTAACGCCCCGCGAGTAATCAACAACTGCTTGCCAATCGTCACCAAATCGATCAGCTTCGTGGGGTCAGAATCCAAATCCACCATATTCGCCGCTTCCTTCGCCGCCTGAGTTCCCGAATTCATCGCTAACCCGACATTGGCTTGGGCTAAAGCTGGGGCGTCATTAGTTCCATCCCCCGTCATTGCCACTAACTTCCCTTGGGCTTGTTCGTCCTTAATCGCCTGAATCTTGTCCTCTGGAGTCGCTTCGGCAATAAAATCATCCACCCCGGCTTCTTTCGCAATCACTCGCGCCGTAATCCGGTTATCTCCCGTCAGCATCACCGTCCGAACCCCCATGCGGCGTAACTGATCGAACCGTTCGCGCATTCCCGGCTTAATTATGTCCTTAAGATAAATCACCCCATAAATTTCGCTTTCATAGGCAACCGCCAAAGGCGTTCCCCCCATCTCGGAAACGCTTTTATAAGCAGCATCTAATTCTGGGCATAACTGGCCGCCACGGGAACGGACAAACCCCTTAATCGCATCTACCGCCCCTTTGCGAACTTCTCCCCCATCGGGTAAATTCGTGCCACTCATCCGCGTTCTTGCGGAAAACTCCACCCCTTCGGCGGCGTTTCTGCCAAAATTTAACTGAGCATTCATCTTTTCTGCCAAGCGGACAATAGATTTACCCTCTGGCGTTTGGTCAAAAAGACTGGCGGCTAAGGCTACATTCGCCACCTCTTGCAGCGAATAACCGTTAACGGGAATAAACTCCTCCGCCAAGCGGTTTCCTAGGGTAATAGTGCCCGTCTTATCTAAAACGAGGGTATTCACATCCCCGCAGGCTTCCACCGCCCGCCCTGAAGTCGCCACCACATTAAACTGGGCAACCCTATCCATCCCCGCAATCCCAATAGCACTCAGCAATCCGCCAATCGTCGTCGGAATTAGCGCCACCAGCAGGGCAATCAGAACCACCACCCCCACCGGGTTTTGCACGTAATCGGCAAACGGGGGTAAAGTGGCTACCACAATTAAGAAAACTTGGGTTAATACGGCCAAGAGAACCGTTAGGGCAATTTCATTTGGGGTTTTTGTTCTTTGGGCCCCTTCAACTAAGGCAATCATCCGGTCAAGGAAACCTTTTCCGGGGTCTGCGGTGACGCGAATCACCAATTCATCGGAGACAATGCACGTTCCCCCCGTCACCGAACTGGCCATATCGGAACCGGGTTCTTTTAAAACCGGGGCCGATTCTCCAGTAATGGCTGATTCGTCAACTGAAGCCACCCCATCGATGACTTCTCCATCAACGGGAATCATCTCACCCGCCGCCACTTTAATCAGGTTGCCTTGACGGAGTTCTGTGGAACTCACAAATTGAGTGTCCCCATCATCAAGGACTTTGCAGGCTTTTGTATCAGCTTTGGTGGCCCGCAAGGAGTCGGCTTGGGCTTTTCCGCGTCCTTCAGCGACGGCTTCAGCAAAGTTGGCAAACAGCAGGGTAAACAGCAAAATAACGGTGACTAAGCCATTAAATAGCCGTGGGTTTTCTCCGGAAGCCGGACCAAATAGGGCGGGAAACAGGGTTAAAAGCGCGCAAATTAGCGTTCCCACCCACACCAGAAACATGACGGGATTTTTGGCCATCTGGCGGGGATGAAGTTTAACAAAGGCTTGGCGAATCGCCCGTTGATACAATCCGGTGGTGTCAACTTGGGGTTTATGTCGTTTTTTGGTATTCATGGGTTACAGACCTGTGGCGAGTTGAAAGCCTTCCGCAATGGGGCCAAGGGTGAGAACGGGGAAAAAGGTTAAAGCGCCGAGAATGACAATAGCCCCCGCCGTGACGCTGGTGAAGAGGATGCTATCGGTTCGCAAGGTTCCTGGGGTTTCGGGGACGGGTTGCTTGCGCGAGAGGCTATCGGCTAGCAGCAGCAGGGCAATAATCGGGATATAGCGACCTGCAAGCAAGCTAAAACTGGCGCTGAGGTTCCACCAGAGGGTATCGTCATCAAGACCTTCAAAGCCGGAACCGTTATTGGCGGCGGCAGAGGCGTATTCGTAGACGACTTGCGAGAGGCCATGAAAGCCTGGGTTGGTAATTCCGGCGAGGGTTTCGGGGAAGGCGAGGGTAATGGCACCCGGAATTAAGATGGCGATGGGGTGAACTAGGAGGATAATGCTAGCAAGGACGATTTCGCGTTTTTCAATTTTGCGACCGAATAGTTCTGGGGTACGCCCTACCATTAATCCGGTGAGGAAGACGGTTAAAATCAGGTAGACAAATAGGTAGGCGGTTCCGGTGCCTTGACCTCCCCAAACAATTTGTAGGAAGAGGTTGGATAAGGTAGTAAAGCCGCTGAGGGGCATGAGGGAATCATGCATTCCGTTGACTGCACCGCACATGGTTCCGGTGGTACTGACGGCCCATAGGGCGGTTAAAGCCCAGCCAAAGCGGGTTTCTTTGCCTTCAAGGTTGGGTTGGGAGGAACCGAGGAGGGCGTTAATTTCGGGGTTGCCTTGAGATTCGGCGATCGCGCTGATTCCAACTAAGATGGCAAACAGAATCCACACCATCCAGAAAATCAGCCATCCTTGTTTTTTGTTGCCTGCGATCGCGCCATAGGTATAAATTAGCCCTACGGGGATGCACAGCATGATGACGTTTTCAATCAGGTTGGTGAGGTTGTTGGGGTTCTCGTAAGGATGGGCAGAGTTAATCCCAAAGAAGCCGCCGCCGTTTTCTCCGAGTTCTTTGATAATTTCAAAGTGGGCAACCGGGCCGCGAGCGATATACTGAGTTTGACCTTCTAAGGTTGTGGCGATCGCAGGTCCCGCTAAGGTTTCCGGGACGCCCAGCCCTAGCAGAACAATTGCCCCGACCAGGGAAATTGGTAATAAAATGCGAGTAATTGCCAGGGTGAGGTCAAGATAGAAGTTGCCCAGAGGTTTGCCGCTTAAGCCGCGAATAAAGGCGATCGCAACTGCAATTCCGGTGGCTGCCGAAGTAAACATTAAATATCCCAATCCCCACATTTGCGAGGCATAGGTATAGGTGGTTTCCCCGGAATAATGCTGTTGGTTGGTGTTGGTGACAAACGAGATTGTGGTATGCAGGGCTAAATCCCAGCTAGGGGCTGTTAAGCCGGTCGGATTCAGGGGAAGAAAGCCTTGAAAAATCAGAATCAGAAATACAAAAATCCCCATTGCCAGATTGCTATATAGCACGGCGCGGGCATACTGCCATCCGGTCATACTCCGATGGGGTCGAGTCCCAAAAAGCTGTAGAATTCGGGATTCTAGAGGACTCATTAGGGGGTCTAGCCAGGTTTTTTCGCCTTGAAAAACCCGTGCCATATACCCCCCAAAGGGTGCAAAAATTGCTACTAAAATCAGTAGCACGATTCCAATTGATAAAAATTCTAAAAACATGGAAGTTTATCGGGCATAAAATGGCATTCTTAGGTCAGCAGATTCTAGAAAAGCTCTGCTTGAGAGAGGTGAAATTAATCTATCAAGCGAGCTGAAGCGTTTGATGACCCTTCTATTGTTGACGAAGCGCCAGGGTTTGCCATCAATTGAGCAATCTATTTTGAATAAATTTTCTGTCTATACTTAGAGATATAGAGGCTAAACTTTTTGTGTAGATTGTTAAATAAAAGAATTTGCAGATTAATCTAGTAGTCTGACATAAAATAACAATTTAAATCGCATAAACTTTGATAAATAATTGCCTCGTCAAGAGTAAACAAAGGAAAAATATAATGAAACAGGATAAGCGGTTTAATCCTTCCGTCTGGCAAGCCCAAATAATCGTGACAGGCTTATGTTTGATCGTCATTGCCTTAGAATATTTAACCCCTTCCGAGTATGTTTTTGGCTACCTTTACAGCGGCATTATTTTATTGGTGCATTCTCGGCTAAAACGCATTACCGCTTATCAAGTCACCTTATTAGCCGTCTTTCTGACATTGCTGAACTTATGGGTTCCAGAAGTTCACCTTTCTGCCGTACCGACCCTTGCCAATCGGTTAATCGCGACCTTAGCATTAATTGTGACTGCCTGGTTAAGCGATCGCAATCGTCGCTACGAAGAAGCCATCGCCCGCCAGCAAGCGCAACTCCAAGCCCAAGCCCAACTCGCCAGCATTCGCGAAAACTTTGTTTCCACCCTCACCCACGATTTAAAAACGCCCCTTCTTGGTGCTATTGAAACCTTAAAATCCTTTGAAAAAGGGCAATTTGGCGACATTACCCCCATACAACAGCGCGTTTTAGGAATGATGCAGAAATCCCACCGTTCCTCCGTGCAATTAGTTGAAACCTTACTCGATGTCTATCGCAACGATACCGAAGGCTTGCATCTCAATCTCTCAGCCGTCAACTTAGCAACCCTCGCCGATGAAGCGATCGCAACTTTAACCGAATTAGGGCGATCGCGCAACGTCTATATAGTTCTCAATTATGGAGCATCCGATTTTCGCCAACACTTCTGGACAAAAGGCGACTCCTTGCAGCTTCAGCGCGTCTTTGCGAACTTAATTGCCAATGCCATCAACCATGCCCCGCGCGGGAGTAAAGTCGAAATTATCCTCGAATCCGATGGTAGCACCCACGTGGTTAAAGTGGGCGATCGCGGGCCGGGGATGAGCGCCGACGAGATCCCGCTCCTGTTTGAGCGATTTTACCAAGGTCATAGCGATCGCCAAGCCAAAGGATCGGGTTTGGGCTTATACTTAACTCGGCAGATTGTTCAAGCCCATGAAGGAATCATTTGGGCAGAAAATCGCCAGCCCACCGGAGCGCTATTTGCGTTTCGTCTACCCGCAATTTCACCCCTATTGTCTTCAGTTTGATGAAGGTTGAAATGGCAAACCTGCGAGTTTTATTGGTAGAAGACGACGAACTCTTTCGTTTAGGTTTGCAAACGCGCTTGCAAACGGAAGTCGGAATTGAAATTATTGCAGAAGCCATCGATGGGGAAACCGCCATTGAATTCACCCAGCGCTATCAACCCGATGTCGTTTTATTAGATGTGGGACTCCCCGGAATTGGCGGCGTTGAAGCCTGTCGCCAGATTAAACAACAACATCCCCAAATTCCTATTTTGATTTTGACTTCCCATTCCCAAAAAACTTTAATCGAACGCTTAATTGCAGCGGGGGCTTCGGGTTATTGCCTCAAAGGGATTGAAGCAGAAGCTTTAATTTTAGCCTTGCGTTCGGTGGCGGCGGGGGCTTCCTGGTGGGATCGCACCGTAACGGCAGAAATTCGGGCGGCGATGTCGCGTCAAGTCATTCCCGTACCAGAGGTTGACGTAAGCTTAATCCATACTCTCACGCGCCGGGAACAGGAAATTCTGGCTTTGATTGCAGCCGGTAAAAATAACCAAGAAATTGCTGAAACTTTGCACATTGCTATCGGGACAGTACGGGTTCACGTTCATGCGATTCTACAAAAATTAGGAGTTCGCGATCGCACTTCTGCTGCCGTTCTTGCCTTGCACCAGGGATGGGAAAATCTTCCTTAATCCTGTTCAAACGCTTTGCCTAAAGAAGCAGGGGGCGTGGCTTGCAAGGCTTGGGCGAGGGGACGCCGCCAGCTTAGGGGGAGAGGCGCAAGCAAGCGATCGATCCAATCTCCTCCTGTTAGGGCTAATACAAGAATCATTAGCACAAATGGGGCGACGGAGAAAACCTGGGTGGGAATCTGAGGAATGGTACTTTGGGCAAGACTGGCTAAAGATTGCAGAATGCCAAATAAATAAGCCCCCAGTGCTACTTTTAAAGGATTCCAACCGCCAAAAATCACAATTGCGAGCGCAATCCAACCATAACCTGCCGTGTGACGATAGCTCCAGCCTGCTTTAAAGTCTAGGGAAAAAGCAGCCCCCGCAATCCCCATTAAAGCCCCTCCGAATAGCGTATAGAAGTAGCGCAGGAAAATCACATTGGCACCCCTAGCAAAAGCGGCGGCGGGTTGTTCGCCAATCGCCCGTAAAAGTAGGCCGTTGCGGGTGCGATAGAAAAAGAACCAACTCAAGAAAATTAACGCAAAACTGGAATACACCAAGAGGTCGCTGCGAAACAGAAGCGGGCCGAGAATGGGGATATCTTGCAATAGGGGAATTCTCCAACTCGGTACGGTGGGGCCCGGAATTCTGACAAAGGGGTTGCCTAAAAAGGTCGATAAATCGCTGCACAGCAGGGCGAGAACGAAGCCGATCGCTATTTGGGATTGTTTGAGGGTAATGGTGCTGAAAGCGACGATCAGGGCGATTAGAGCGCCCATTGCGGCAGCCCCCGCAAAGCCCAGGAAGAGGTTGTTGGTGGTTTGGGCGATTGCAAAGGCCACCATCGCCGACAGCATGATGGTTCCTTCCGCCGAAAGGTTAATGACGCCTGCTTTTTCGGTAATCGTTTCGCCAATTGCAGCGTAAACCAGGGGGGTAGCAGTGGCGATCGCGGTGGCTAAAATGGCAATCAGTTGTGCAGTTTCCATAGAGACTAGGACGAAGCCTGAGTTTTGTAGCGGATTCTATCAGGTTGGAAGATTTTGAAGCTTCAACTTCTACCGGGGGTCGTTTTGGGGAGGCGATCGCTTAAACTTTGACCTAGAAGGGCAAATAACACCAGCGTTCCCTGAATGACGCCCGCTAGGGAAGATTCTAGTTGGAGACTTAAGGGGAGTTGCAGGCTGCCAATATTTAAGGCACTAAAGAAGAAAGCAACGGGTAATAACCCCAGGGGATTAAAGTTCACCAGCATCACCACCAGCAATGCCAAAAAGCCTAGGTTACTGGAGATATTGGGAATCAGACGATGAAACACGGCTAAGACTTGCAACGCCCCTGCTAACCCAGCAAAGGTACCGCAAAGGGCAAAGCTACTCATCAAATACTCAATTGCTGGAATGCCTTGAATGTAGGAAGCCCGCAAGTTTCGCCCCACCGCCTGTAACTGCAAGCCAAAGTAAGTCCCCCGCATCACGCTGAGGGTGACAACTAAGCCCACAACAGCCAGCAGTAACGCAATGGGACTGGCTTCGGTATTGCCAAAATTGGGTAGCCACAAATTGCGGTTGAATAATTCGGTTCCACTCATGGATGCAACGCCGGGACGCTTCCAAGGACCGAAAATGAGATATAAGGCTAACCCTTGGGCGACAAAGTTTAAACCCAGTCCGGCGAAAATCTCGTTAACTTTGGCGTAAACGTTGAGAAAGCCGATGAGTAAACCCCAAATCAGGCCGCCTGCAATTCCAGCCCCCAGTCCGAGTAAGATAACCAGGGGGGCGGGTAGGATCTCTTGGGTCAGCCGTAAGATGAAGGTGGTGGCGATCGCACCTGCCATAATCTGTCCTTCTATCCCTAAGTTATATAGGCCTGTGGCGAAGGTAAACACCAAACCGCAAGCACAGAGTAACAAGGGTGCAAGGGTAGCCAGAAGACGGGCGAATTGATTGGGGGTACCGAAAGCCCCATTCCACATTGCAGTAGCGACTTCTAGGGGAGAAGCCCCCGCTAAAAGGATCGCAACCACAATAAATAATACAGAAACGATTAGCGATCCAGTCCGAACTACTAATGATTGGCTCATCGATCGGTACAAGGTGACAAATTTCATTGACTAGGATTTCTGGATTCTCTAGATGGGCTTGTGAATCCCTTTTTAGTCCATCATCCAAGCTTTCCTCAGTATGAATCCTACTTTAGCAGAGCAGGACGCTAGCCGTTCTGTTTCAGGGAATACTATACTCAATTGGCACGATTATTTTGGTTGGAACCAAAACCATCTTCAGGCGCTACCTTGGCAAGATCCCTATCAACTGACGGAGAAAGAAAAGCAGGCGATTTCGCGATCGATTCAAAAGTTTCAGTTGGGTGAAAGTTCCGAAGGCGCGCATTTAATGAAGTTAGCGCGAGATTATGCAACCCGCTGCGGCGATCGCTCTTTTGTTGAAACGATTAAACGATTTATTGGGGAAGAACAGCGCCACGCCAGAGATTTAGGGCGATTTATGCAGCAGCAGGGGATTGTTTGGGCAAAGAAAGATTGGACAGATAGTCTATTTCGGCGCTTGCGAAAGTTAACGGATCTAGAAATAGCCGTCATTATGTTATTAACGGCTGAATTAGTCGCGCTGGTCTATTATAAAGCTTTAGGAAAAGCCACGCGATCGCCTTTACTGAATGTCCTGTGCCAGCAAATTCAAAAAGATGAGTTAGCCCACACGCATTTTCAGGTCTTTCTTCTCCAGCAAATTCGTAAAAATCGCTCCATCTTATCTCAAAGGTTGACGAACTTAGTCCATCGCTGCTTTTATTCGCTGGTTCTCCTGATTGTCTGGTTCGATCATCTCTCCGTCTATCGGGCCAGCAGCTACCGTTTTTCTGAGTTCTGGCAAGAATCGCAAGAGAATTTTATCCGACTCGTCGCCCAATCTGTGCAAACTCCGGAAACTCTGACCCCCTGAGAACTTTGCGATCTATAGCTGTACTCAGTAAGGTTAAGCTGTTCAGCATTTAAATTGGGTACTGTTAGCGAGCAAGATACTCGCACTACAAAAGCTTCATATTTTTCTGCTTCCCAATTTAGGCAGTTAACAGCTTAGGACAGACTGAACTGTTCAAAGAATGAGACTCACTCGGTTTTAACTCAACACTCAGCACTCTTGAACCCACTCAGCACTCAGCACTTTACACTCAGCACTCTTTTCCCCACTCAGCACTCAGCACTTTACACTCAGCACTCTTGAACCCACTCAGCACTTTGCTCTAGAAGAGAATTGCTCTAGTCTAGGAAAGCAGTTGACCTGCGCTTATCGCGAATTTACCCTAAATTTTCATGAGCTTGCAACGCCTTGCGATCGCCCCCACTCAATTGCAAAATGAACAAGTTAGCTTGAGCGCGTCCCAACAGCACTATCTCAGACGGGTTCTACGCTTGCAAACTGGCGATCGCATTATCCTCCTTAACGGTCAGGGTCAAGCCTGGTTAGCGGCGCTGCAAGAGGGCGCAACGGCGACAATTCTCGAACCCTACATCCTGCAAACCGAGTTACCCCTAGATGTTAGCCTGATTCTGGCGTTGCCCAAAAATGGCTTTGATGATGTGGTGCGGGCTTGTACGGAATTGGGCGTCAGTTGTATGATTCCTGTCATCAGCGATCGCAGCTTGCTCAAACCCAGTCCGCAAAAACTCGAACGCTGGCGACGCATTGCCACAGAAGCCGCCGAACAGTCGGAACGTCAAACCATTCCCCCTATTCTCGAACCCATCCCCTTTGCCAAAAGCCTCGCTTCCAGCCCCGATGCTCGTTCGTTTATCGCGGTTGCTCGCGGCACCTGGCCCCACCTATTAACGGCAGTTGCTGCTGACTCTAGCCCATCTGCTATTCAGATTGCGATTGGGCCAGAAGGCGGATGGAGTGCAGCAGAAGTAGAAATGGCGATCGCAACAGGCTTTCAACCCGTTACGCTAGGATCGCGCATTCTCCGCGCCATTACTGCCCCCATTGTCGCCTTATCCCTTGTGACAGGTGTTCTAGAGTCTCAACAAGCGCGAGAATAAAGAACAATGCGTTAACACGCGCTTATGCTTGAACAAATTGCCAGTGCATTTGAACGCCAAGATTATAAAACGGCGGCAAATCTGATCAAAAAGCTATTGAAACAAGAACCCCAAAATCTCTGGGGACGCTTGTATGTTGGACGTTTGTACGAAGAAACCGGGAAATTTGAGCTAGCAGAGGATGTGTATCGTCAACTGCTGCGCCAACCCACATTGAATACTCGAATTGCCACCCAAGCTAGAACGGGTTTGCAACGTTTAGAAAATCGGATTAAGCAACAGCGGGAAACTGCGATCGCCCAAGCGAAAGCCATCCCCGATAATAATAAACCGGGCTTGCTGATCCTAGAACCCGTCAGCGGCGAAATGCGAACCAAAATCGTGCAAAACTTCGCCCGTTTAATGAATATAGACGCCTACACCGCCCAAAGACAGCTTCCCGCTCGTTTCTGGCGGCTGCATCGCCTCGGTTCTATTGGCGAGTTGCAAGTTTATGCTCAAGAATTGCAAGATGTCGGAATTGCCTGTTTTTGGGTACCGCTAGCGGATATTGCGCGAATTCGCGTCTTTCAAGTCCAGTATTTCTCCGCCTTGTCCCCCCAACCTACCGTTATTTGTCAAGATGAAGCGAATCAGGTGGGGACTTTAACCTTTAACTGGTCAGATGTGGCGCAACGTGTAGAGGGTAGGCTGCCGATTTTTGAGTCTGTGATCGATCTTGATTTTCGCGGTCGCCAAGAACGTAAAGAGAAAACGCAAGATTATATTCAAATTCACGACCTCCATTTACCCAGTCGCAATTGCATTTTGCGCCTATGCGAAAGTAGCTACCAGTACCAAGAAGGGATAACTGCACTCGCCACCTCCCAGGCTCTTAACCAACAGAGCAACCGGCTGAACTGGAATCACCTGCTCCAGCAGCTTAATCAACCCTTAGCCCAGACGCCAACCTGGTCAGATTTTACGGTCTTTGGCGAGATGGTGCTAGAACAATCCAAAACAGTGGTCGATACCACCCATTTTCTAGGAGGATTTGATTCTCATATTCGGCTTTCGCGTCGTGCTGAAACCGACTGGGACCCGGCTTTTCAGCTATACAGCGGGCTAGTCTTTTTGCGAAACCAGTCGTTGCAGACTCCAGCTTAAAACAATAAAGGCGTGCCTCAGCACGCCTCTATTCCTGAAAAAGGATTCTACGCTCTAGCTTTCGGGGTTTTGACTTGACGAGCCATTTCCATAAAGGGGTTCATGCTCGGTCCGGGACGGCGACGGCTAGCGCTCGCAACCGTTGGGCTAACGTAGGTTGGGGCAAAGGTAGAGGGGGTTTCGATTTTGGAAACTTTGGTTTTCGTTGCGGCAGCAACGGGTTGAGGTTGCGCTTCGGGTTGCTTCACTTCTGCGGGCTGGGCGTTTGCCGAACTGCTTTGGGCTTTCTTTGCCTTAATGGAGGTCTTTTTGCTAGCAGAGGCCGATTCAGTTTTTTCCGCTTTGGCGGGTTCTGCTGCGGGTTCGGGGGCTGCTTTTGCAGGCGCGCCGACGGCGACAGGTTCTTTCGCGGGTGCTGCGGGTTTGGCTTCTGGGGATTTGCCATTGGCAGAATCGTCAAATTCTAGGAAGTACCCGTTACTTTTTGCCGGTTTAACCGCAGATGCTTCGCTCTTTTTGCCTCCAAATAGACCTTGCAGGAAGCCTAAAATTCCACCGAACAGTTTTTTGATAAAGCCCATAATACTAATGCTCCTAAGAAATTTTTCTTTCGATTATCTTAACGATCGCCTTTGCATGAAACGCGGCACGCAGGGTCAATTATGAAATTCTCCGGGGGAAAGATGCAAGATTTATCGATATTTCTTAACAAATTTTAATTGTTTGCAGGCAAAAAAGCCTAGAATCCCGATTAATTCGTTGTTGAAATCGAGTAAACCCTCGCTGTTAATTTGCAATTGTTTACAATTGATTCAGGAAGTGTAACGACGATCGCACAAGCCAGCCCGTAAGCTGTCATAGCGTGCGAAATCGCCTGGGGCGCGATCGCCTAATTTAAAGCTGTTACCCCTCCATCTCGCTCAAACACAACCATCCCTGTATGAAATCCATTCAGCCAAATCCGGTTATCTTGATTCACGGAATTGACGATACCGCCCTCGTCTTTCAAACCATGTCCCAGCAACTCAGCCGTCGAGGTTGGGACGTTCACAGTCTGAGTTTAACGCCCAGCAACGGCGAAATTGGACTCGATCGTCTGGCTCAACAAATTGCTGATTATGTCTCCTTAACCTTCAAAGAAAACCAACCCTTCGATCTCGTCGGTTTCAGCATGGGGGGCATCATCAGCCGCTATTACGTGCAGCGCCTCGGCGGAATTCAACGCGTTCAGCGCTTTGTCACCATCTCCTCTCCTCACTGCGGCAGTTGGGTGGGCTATGCCAGACACAACATCGGGTGTCAGCAAATGCGTCCCAATAGCCGCTTCTTGAATGACCTCAAGCGCGATATTCATATTTTAGACAAAATTGACTTTACCTCAATTTGGACGCCCTACGACCTGATGATCGTCCCTGCCCATAGCTCTTGCATATCGGTGGGTCGAGAAATTATCCTACCCATACTCCTGCATAGTTGGATGTTAACTGACCCGCGCTGCATTGCCCAAGTTGCCCAAGTGCTAGCCGAACCCCTCAGACAGAACCATGCAAAAACCCCCCAACCCCGTCCTGTTAGTCCACGGTATCTTTATCAAGAGCAAGGTATTTAATCGCCTGCACGCCTATCTCACCCAACACCACTGGCAAGTGCATCGCTTCGATCTCAACCCGGCGAATGCAACGTTAGGTATAGAACGATTAGCCTCGCAGATCGTTGAGTATGTCGATAGAACCTTCCCCCCAGACCAAAAAATCGACTTAGTAGGATTAAGTATGGGGGGATTGGTTAGCCGTTACTACGTGCAGCGTCTTGGAGGGATCGATCGCGTTGAACGCTTCATTACCATTTCCTCACCGCATAATGGCACTTGGATGGCCTATGCTTTACCCCTCAAAGCTTGCTTTCAAATGCGACCGGGCAGTCCTTTTCTGCAAGACTTAAACCAGGATATTGAAGTCCTCAATCAAGTGCAATTTACATCCCTGTGGACGCCCTACGACTTTATTATCGTTCCGGGGAGTAGTTCCCAGGTAGCAGTCGGCGAACAAATCCGCCTTTCTGTGGTGGCTCATGCCATGATGGTCAGACATCCTGTAGCTTTAAAAGCAGTAGCTAACGCCCTCCAAAGTAACTTGTGAGCGATTCTTCTTCTGCCTCTTTTTTACCCTTAGTCCCTGAAAATCGCCGCCGTGCCTTTTTCTGGCGGTTTACCCTCCTAACAACGCTGGCTTGGATGGTTGGAGGACTGCTTGCCGCTTTAATTCAATACAATTTTCCGATTGTCTCGTTTAATCTGATTTTCCGAGAGTTTTTCTACAGCTTAATTCGTGGCAGTTTAATCGGAACGGCCCAATGGTTTGTTTTGCGCCGCTATCGGTTAAAGACATTGTGGATATTTAATACGGCGGGTGGCTTTGTCATCAGTTCCTTGGTGGCTTTGGCTTGGCGTCCGGCCATTGGGGGATTGTTTGGCGCGATCGCCTATATTTGGTTAGGGCTAGCCCAGTGGTTGATTCTGCGAAAACAGGTACGAAACGCTTGGCAATGGATTTTCGTTCCGCCGCTTGCCCTATTAGCCGGAAATCTATTGCGCCTGGGCTTTTTACTGCTGATGATTGTCCCCCAACTTCCCGTCGCACCCTATACCCTAGTGGGGATTGAGGTGATTGCAGGGTTCATCGTCAATGCGATCCTGGCGGCTTTGTTCCTGAGATTGCGGCGCAACCGGATCGCTTTACCTAACCTCGAAGAAGAGAATGTCCGGCGGATAACAGAGCGATCGCAGCTTCGTCAACTGCAAGCCAGCCTTTACGAACGCCTCGATAAAGCTTGGGAAGCTGAAATGACTGCTAACCAACCGTTAGTTTATGGTGTAGCAGTCACTCCCGACGGCGAGATTGTGCGCGATCGCCCGATGGATGCTGCCGCCACGGAATATCGAGAACAAACCCCCTTAGCGCAGTTGGTTTCGCCCAACCCCGCGCCTTATTCCGAGGTGGCTTGGTTTGAGATTCGCTTTACACCCACAGGCGCTTTAGAGATCGAACCGCTAGCAGCCGAGGATTAGCGATCGCCCACTTCTGCCAGTTCCCGCCCGCCAAAGATAGCGTCTGCATGGCGGTAGAACTTCATCTCCATCAGATTGTAAAACGGATCTTGTAAAAAGAAGGTGCGGTGTTCCGTCAACTGACCCGGAAAACGGTGCTTGGGTTGTTCGTAAAACATCAGTTGGTTATCAATGGCTCTGTGCAGCATCTGTTCCCACTCAGACTCTCGCGGAAAGATCAACCCAAAGTGACGCGGGTAAATGCCCTTTTGCGGCACCAGCGGATCGCTAGTCATGTGGGCTACCAGTTGATGCCCGTAGAGATTGAGGATCATGGCATGGCGGGATTCTCGCCCCACTTCGCATCCCAAGCCATCCACATAAAAGTCTCTAGCGGTTTCTATGTTGTTAATCGGAATAGCTAGGTGAAAAATAACAGAAGTCATGGTTTTTATAAATTAATGATTGTGAGTTGTTCCTCGCTAATGCTAAAAATAGGCTAGCGATTCCCTACTCATCATGCTATCTCTAATTTTGTCGCTCAATCCTTGGCCTTTTGGCGCAATTCTCAATACCCTCTTACTCGGTATTGCGGCTTTAGTCCCCAAAAAGTTACTCACCCCAGCGGGATATCTCCATGCTTGGATTTTGGGGGTAATCATCTGGGGAACCTTGGGATGGCCGGGCTATTTAGTGGTGGCATTCTATTTTATCGTGGGTTCCGGCGTTACCCGCATTGGGATGGCCGAGAAGGAAGCCGCAGGCATTGCTGAAAAGCGATCGGGGGCCAGAGGGCCGGAAAATGTCTGGGGATCGGCGCTAACGGCTGCCTTATGCGCGCTAGGCACCTTAATTCCAACGGCGAATACTCCCCAAATCTTAAGTTTATTGCTATTAGGTTATGTGGCGAGTTTCAGTACCAAACTCTCGGATACCTGTGCGAGCGAGGTGGGCAAAGCTTACGGGAAGCGGACGTTTCTAATTACCACCTTACAACCGGTTGCCCGTGGCACAGAAGGGGCGGTGAGCTTGGAAGGGACGCTAGCCGGGGTTGCGGGTTCTGCGGCGATCGCGCTCGTCGGCTGGGGGGCAGGTTTAATTACTGGGGGCGGCGTTCTGCTGTGTCTGGTGGCGGCATTTATCGCCACGAACCTAGAAAGCCTGATTGGGGCCACCTTGCAAACTCAGGTGAGTTGGTTGACCAATGAAGTCGTCAATATTATTAATACCCTAATTGGCGCGATCGCGGCGATTGTTCTGGCGCTGGCTTGGCAGTTTTGGATCGCATCCTAAATCTGATAGTGCCAAACCTCCTCATCTTTGATGACAACCAACTGGCGAGACGTGCGATGAATCAGGCCTTGCTGTTCCAAGTTGCTTAAAATGCGCGTCACCGTTACCCGCGTTAAACCGCTAAACTCCGCTAGGTCTTGATGCGTTAACTTGCAGTTAATTAAATAACCATTTCCCACTTCCGAGCCAAACTTATTGGCCAGCCAATTCAACAGTTTTAATAAAGTATCTTCCGCCCTACGGTTGGAGCGAATCATCATTAATTCTTGCGTATGTTGCAGATAATTTAAAAACATCTCTTGGGAGGGCTGCCAATCTTTGAGCAAGAGCGGCCTAACTTTTACATCCGTTAAGGCTTCAATTTGATAAGGACTGGTTTGAGATAAGCTACCCCCAACAATATCCTCGCTGCCCCAAATTCCCAGGGGGACAACCGTCCCATCCTCTAGCCAAGTTAGAGTGCGGACAATACCAACCTCAATTTTCCAGGCTCTTTGGTGATACAGGGGAATTAACGAACGACGAGAAAAGGATTGGGGGAGGAGAGTTTGAATCTGCAACGGTGTAGAAATAGAAGTTTGCATGGAGGAAGAGCAAAATAGAGATTTTAAAGACCCACGGCCGCTAATTGATGGGTTTGGGGAAAAGATTTAACCGCTTTTGGCGTTATGTAAACTTGTTGACCCGTTTTGAGCTTGAGTTTTTCAAACTGGGGACGGCTCAGAATCGCTTGCAAGGTATAACCCCCTTCCAAAATCAATTCAGCTTCAATTTGCCAACCCAGGTTAACCAGATAGCCAATTTTGGCCGCAGTACCCGCAGCATTGGGGGAGGTTTCAATCAACAGATCGTGGGGACGAAAGAACACTTGAGAATTACCGTCGGGTGAAGCGTCGCCATTGACCCGAAATAAGCGTAAATTGCTGGGTAAAACATTCACCGGGCCAATAAAAGTCATGACAAACGGCGTTGCGGGGGAATCGTAAATTTCATCGGGGGTTCCCACTTGTTCAATGCGTCCTTTGTTCATCACCACAATCTCATCCGCCACTTCCATTGCTTCTTGTTGATCGTGGGTGACAAAGATGGTAGTGACGTGGACTTGTTGGTGCAAGCGCCGCAACCAGGCCCGCAGATCCTTACGAACTTTGGCATCTAATGCGCCGAAGGGTTCATCGAGTAAGAGAACTTGCGGTTGAGAAGCTAAAGCTCTCGCCAAAGCAACGCGCTGTCTTTGTCCGCCGGAGAGTTGCGAGGGATAGCGATCGCCTAATCCGGTTAATTGGATCAGATCGAGGAGTTCTTCGACTCTGGCTTTGACTTCTCTGGGCGGAACTTTGTTAATCTCCAGTCCAAAGGCGATGTTTTTACGCACCGTTAGATGCTTAAACAGAGCGTAGTGCTGAAAGACAAACCCAATATTCCGCTCTTGCACGTTCTGATAGGTGACATTGCGATCGCGCAGCCAAATGGCTCCAGTATCCGGGGTGTCCAAGCCTGCAATTAAGCGCAGTAAGGTTGATTTTCCCGACCCAGAGGGACCTAAGAGCGCGACTAAAGACCCCGCCTCAATCTCTAAGTTCACACTGTCCAGGGCGCGAAAGCTACCAAAATGCTTGGAAATGTTCTTAATGACGATTGCCATCTTAAATCCTTGAAATTCATGAAACAGAAGTTTGACCCCCCTAGAACATCAGGTTAGGGGCGGTTCATGCAGCGATAAATACGATATGCCGATCAACTTACCGTAGAATTCAGTAAAGGACAAGAGGGAAACCGAAGAAATTAGGAAATCCTGACGCGATTTATAGGCTCAAATCCTTATCTGACAAGCCTTAAAAGAAAATATCCGAAATCTTTACCGAAATTTCGGTGTTTTTAGATTGCCGCGATCGCGTAAGTATGTCATGATGAGCTTCAAAGAAATTACATATCCCGATTGACTTACCGTAGATTAAAGTTGGGTCTGCCTCACAAGCCCCGAAAACCATGAGGCAACCCATCGTCCTGCAACAGCTACAAGTTTTGCACCTTGAAGGATACTCAGCATGAGAATTAAACCGAGACACGCGCCCCGTCTGTTTAAAGGAATCCAGTTTTGGCAATCGAAGTGGTTTGCATTTTTTGCCTCTTTACTCGCCTTCGCCATTGTCATTCCGCTCTCTCCCTTCTTCCACGCCCAAGCGACAACCCCAGCACGCATTCAATTTGTTTCGCCAGCTTGGGTTGCCCAACATCAACAAGACCCGAATCTGCGGATCTTAGATGTGCGAATTAACCCCCTTGATTACATCAACGGTCATATTCCCAACGCCGTTCACATTGCCGATAACACCTTTCGCGGCCCTAACGGACAATTGCCCATCCAATACTGGGAAACGTCGAAATTGCAATCCCTGTTTACCCAGGCGGGAGTCACCAACAACAGCAACGTTTTAATCTACTCCGACGGCCCAGATTTACTCGGTGCCACAATGGTTGCCTACCTGTTGGAACGCAGCGGACGGGCTGCGAATGTGGCAATTCTGGACGGGGGATTTAACCAATATAAAGCCGCGCAACTCCCCACGACTAAAGCCTTTCCCCGATATGAGTTAGGGCAATTTACCGTCGAGGATAACCCAGCAATTCGCGTTTCCCTAGATCGCGTCAAAACCTTAATCGGTAAGCCTGGTGTGGTGTTTATCGATCCGCGTCCGGCAGCTTTATTTACAGGCGAACAAGACTTGTTTATTCGTAACGGACATATCCCTGGGGCGAAAAATATTCCTTGGCCCACCTTTACCCTCGGTACAGATAAGGGTTTTCAACTCAAATCTCTCTCAGAAATTGAGCAACTGCTGCAACAGCGCGGGATTCGCAAATCCGATGACATCATTGTTACTTGCAGTACAGGGCGAGAAGCCACTTTGCAATACGTGGTTCTCAAACATTTACTGGGTTATCCCAAAGTTCGGATTTATGAAGGTGCTTGGACAGAGTATTCTTCTCACCCCGATTTGCCTTTAGAAACGGGTGCAGGTACTTAAACCGAGGATTCAGATGAACTTTAGAGTAATTGCGATCGCCCTCATTAGTCTTGCTGGAATGCTCCTCTGCGTTCGCGAACTTCAATTTCCCGAACCAACCTTAATCAGTTGTACGCCCCCACCCCCTCCAGAAACGGAGGATGGAACAACGCCCCCCTCTACCAGCTAGGGGTTGAAGAGGGGCGATCGCTCTTTTGTCTTAATTGATGAGATTCAAGGTCTTATGCTAGATACACGCGAATCGATCTCTGTTTGCCAATCTGCCCAAACAACAGCAGTCGAAGAAACTTCAACCTCAGCCCCTCTAGGGCAACAGCTTTATGCAGATTGGCAGGCGATCCGCCATCACCCCTATTCGCCCGAAAAAGGATTAGAACAGGTGTTTTTCTCCAGTGGATGGCACGCTTTAATCCTTCATCGCATTGCCCATCAGTTCAGGGGTTGGAAAATTCCTATTCTGCCTCGCCTGATTTCTCAATTCAATCGCCTTTTTACAGGGGTGGAAATTCATCCCGGCGCAAAAATTGGCAGCGGAGTCTTAATTGTACATGGGTTAGGGGTTGTTATTGGAGAAACAGCGGTTGTCGGCGAGGGCAGCATTATTTATCAAGATGTGACATTGGGGGGAACTGGAAAAGAAACCGCTAAACGCCATCCAACCCTAGGGAAAAATGTTGTCGTCGAACCGGGCGCTAAGGTTCTGGGTAATATCTGCATTGGCAATGATGTGCGAATTGGCGCTGGGGCAATTGTGCTTCGCAACGCCCCCGAACGCAGTATTGTAGTGGGCATCCCTGGCAGAATCATTTATCGCAAACTGGAAGGCGAAGATGCTTTTGAAGAGCAATCTCAGCCTGATTTAGAGGCTCAAGTGATTCAAGTTCTGTTTGAGCGAATTAAGTCTTTAGAAACTCAGGTTGAACAAATCAAAAATACGACTCATCTTGTTGATAGTCGATTGGAGCTAATTTCTTGTATCCCCAGAGATAGTTCTAATTCTCTCGTTACCGATTTTCTCGATGGTGCAGGAATTTAAGACTTCATGAATCGATTTCCCAACGAGCAAAATTCTCAAGAGTCTGTTGTGCATCTCTTGGAGAATTCTAGAACAGAATCAGCCGAGCCATTACCCATCGATCGACGAGACAAATCTGGGTCGAGAATTCGCGATCATCTTGCCAACGAACGGACTTATTTAGCTTGGATGCGAACTGCGATCGCGCTCATGGGTTTCGGGGTTGTGATTGCTCGTTTGCGATATTTATTAGCCCCAAATGAACCCGGAACAGGACAAGGTTGGGCGCTGGGTTTGCTGTTTATTTGTACAGGTTTACTCACTGTTTTACTTTCAACTCAACACTACTTTATGGTTCTGCAAGCGATTGATGCCAATACTTACGAACCTTCTAGTCGTTGGGTTGTTTTATTTAGTCTCATTTTGTTACTGTTAGGCACTGGAGTGATTTACGTTTTATTCTCAATGCCTAGCGGTTCTAGAATGACTTTTTCTAGTTTAATTTAACCAATCGATTTTTCCTTGAACGCTTTCATGTGATTTTCATGGAAAATGTTATATAGCGCTCTTCAATTAAATTTAAATCTTTTCTAAGTTTCCTCTCCCTAGGAGAAAGGCAATCAAGGGAAATTTATAACTCCTTTAGGAATTCTACAATGTCTCACATGTTTTTAGACTCTAATGATTGGCTTACTCTTTCTTTCCGTTTGAGTATGGCGATGTTAGTTGGCTTTTTAATCGGATTAAATCGACAACAAAGCGGTAGACCTGCCGGAATGAGAACCTTTATGTTAGTTGGTTTGGGAGCGGCACTATTTGTCATGATTCCCTTACAAGCAGAAAGCGATACCAATTTTGCAACAACTAATGCTTTAAGCCGAACAATACAAGGTGTTGCTACTGGAGTTGGCTTCTTAGGAGCGGGTTTAATTTTACAGCAATCTACCCAACAAGTCGGCGTGTTAAAAGTTAGAGGATTGACAACGGCTGCCTGTATTTGGGTGACAGCAGGTTTAGGAGCGGCTGTTGGCTGTGGATTGTGGCAAATGGGACTTTTAGGAGCCATACTTACGTTGCTCACTCTTAGTGGAGTTAAGCAAATTCGACGATTACTTAAGCAGTATCAGCGGGCAATTCATGCTAAATCGGTGATTCGCTAGCGAGGCGATTAAAGGGATTGATGAATTTTGAGTTTAGATGTCTTCTGAGATACAAAAATCCCCAAATTCGCCCTTGATTTTTATAGATGCGCGTGCGATATTCATCTTTGTATCCAATAAATACGGTAACTCGATAAAAATACCGTAGATTAAAAAATTGCGTACTCCTCTCAAAGCCTGAAACGGGAGTATGCAAGCCGCGAGGACGTGATGAGCATTAATGATATTAGTCATAGATTCAAGCTTTCCCGGTTGGGACTTTGGAGAGGGTTCCAACGTCGTTCCATCAAAGCCTTCGCCTTGTTATTTAGTTTGGGATTAAGTTTGAGTTTTGCGATCGCAGCTTGCAGTCCTACCCCAGAAACTGCGAACTCAACCCCAGCCCAAACCCTACGCATTGGCTATCAAAAATCCTCCACCGCCCTCAACTTACTGAAAAGCAAAGGCGATCTAGAAAAGCGGCTCGCGCCCCAAAACGTCTCCGTGGAATGGAACGAATTTGCAGCCGGCCCGCAAATGCTGGAAGCGCTCAACGTCGGTAGCATTGACTTTGCCTATACCGGAGAAACCCCACCCGTCTTTGCTCAAGCGGCTGGAGCGCCCCTAGTCTATGTTGCCTACGAACCCCTAGGCGGCGCAGCAGAAGCCATTCTAGTCAGAAAAGATTCTCCCATCCAGCGCGTTGCAGACCTCAAAGGCAAAAAAGTAGCCCTCAACAGAGGCTCAAACGTCCACTATCTGCTAGTGCGAGCCTTAGAATCTGCCGGGTTGCAATACAGCGATATTGAACCCGCCTTCTTACCCCCAGGCGATGCTCGACCCGCTTTTGAGCAAGGCTCAGTCGATGCTTGGGTGATTTGGGACCCCTTCCAAGCCGCCGCCGAAACGGCGATGGGTGCCAGAATTCTCGTAGATGGTCAAGGCTTAGTCGAAAATCGCGGATTCTTCTTGACCACGCAAAACTTCAGTCAGCAGCAACCCCAATTGCTCCAAACGCTTTTAGAAGAACTTCAAACCGTCAGCGAATGGGCCAAAAACAACCCCCAAAACGTAGCGCGATTTCTGGAAGCCGAACTGGGTATTGCTCTTCCCGCTTTGGAACTGGCGGAAAAACGGCGGGGTTACGGCGTTTTACCCCTATCAGATGAAGTCGTAGCCGGTCAGCAAAAAATTGCCGACACATTCTTGAGCCTTGGTTTAATTCCTCAACCCATCGCCGTTAAAAGCGCAGTTGCCAAACCGTAGAAGGTCGCAGTTGCATAGCGCCGAGAACAAAATTCTTTCTCTACTCACCACTTCCTATGAACATCCTTTGGTTTATTCCCACGCATGGCGATGGCCGATATCTTGGAACTTCCATCGGCGGACGCGCATTAACGCCAGACTATCTTAAGCAATTGGCGATCGCAATTGACTCCCTTGGCTTCACCGGAGCCTTACTTCCCACCGGACGATCCTGCGAAGATGCTTGGATTACCGCCTCTTCCCTCATTTCCGTGACGCGACAAATGAAATTTCTCGTCGCAGTGCGGCCCGGAGTCACCTCACCTGCCGCCGCCGCCCGCATGGCGGCCACCTTTGACCGAATTTCCAATGGTCGGTTATTAATTAACGTGGTAACGGGGGGCGACTCCAGAGAACTCGCCGGAGATGGTCTGCACCTGAATAAAGACGAGCGCTACGAACTAACAGACGAATTTCTAGAGGTTTGGCGCAGCGTCATGAGCGGTAAAGTTACCAACTTTGCAGGGCGTTACTTAAACATTGAAGGCGCAAACCTGCTATTTCCGCCTGCACAATCTCCCTATCCTCCGCTTTACTTTGGGGGTTCCTCAGCCGCCGCTAAACGCGTTGCAGCAAAACATACTGACCTTTATCTCACTTGGGGAGAAACGCCCGCCCAAGTTGCCGAAAAGATTGCCGAAGTCCGCCAACTCGCCGCCGAATATGGCAGAACCATTCGATTTGGCATTCGCTTGCACATCATTGTCCGCGAAACCGAAGCAGAAGCTTGGGACGCAGCCAATCAATTAATTCGCTATCTCGACGATGACACGATCGCCTCTGCTCAAGCAGCTCTGAGTAAAGCCGAATCTGAAGGACAACAGCGGATGCTGGCTTTGCACAAAGGCAGCCGCGACAACTTAGAAATCTCTCCCAACCTGTGGGCGGGTGTTGGTTTAGTACGCGGGGGGGCTGGAACTGCTTTAGTCGGCGATCCAGATACCGTTGCGGCGAGGATGCAAGAGTATGCCGATTTAGGGATTGATACGTTTATCTTCTCTGGCTATCCCCATTTAGAAGAAGCCTATCGCGTCGCCGAGTTACTGTTCCCGAAACTGCCCCTAGCCAACGTACCGAAAGTTTCTCCTAGCCGCTACATCAACCTGTTTGGCGAAATTGTAGCCAACGAAAAGATTCCGACTAGCGCCAGTTAACCCCATTTTCAGTAGGAGTATTGTGTCATGCCACGGATTTTAGCGATCGCCGGTAGCCCTTCTCATCCCTCTCGCACCTTTACCGCCTTGGAATATGCCCGACAGATTTTAGAGCAAGAAAACCTGGTTATCGATTTTGTCAGCGTTCGGGATTTTTCCGCAGAAGCCTTGCTGTTTGCTCAGTTCGACCATCCCGATATTCAACGCCTTACCCGCTTAGTGGAACAAGCCGACGCCGTAATTCTGGCTACCCCCGTCTATAAAGCCTCTTATACCGGAGTCTTAAAAGCACTGCTCGATCTATTGCCCCAAAACGCCCTGGTGGGCAAACCTGTTTTAGCGATCGCCACAGGTGGCACCCTCGCCCATTATCTGATTTTGGACTACGCCCTAAAACCCGTCTTATCTGCATTAGGGGCGCGTCACATCCCCGCCGGAGTTTACGTTTTAGATACGCAGATCCAGAAATTACCCAACGGCGAATACCAACTTGACGAAGAAGTGAAGCAACGCCTGGAAAAAGCGGTTCAAGACTTCATTACCACCCTGACATCCCCCAAAGGGATTCCGGTGGGAGCCAATTATTAACCCAAACCTAGTCGTAGGTTGGGTAGAACGCAGTGAAACCCAACAGCAGCCAGTTGTGTTGGGTTTCGTACCTCAACCCAACCTACGCAACTGTAACGGATTTAAGAATATGAAAAGCCTTGCCACCCCAGACACCAGAAATCAATCGCCTAGAAGAACTCGACGTGCTGAAGGGCGCAAGCAAGCAATGGCACTCAACCCCTTCCCCTGGCAGCAAATTCAACCTTGGATCGTTCCCCTAAGCTTGTTAATCGTTTGGCAACTCTTCGCTCAATTTGGACTGATGCCAACGCGAATCTTGCCCGCCCCCATCAGTATTGTTGAAGCCGCCATTAAACTCATTCAAAGTGGCGAACTGTGGAAACACGTTCAGATCAGCACTTGGCGGGCTTTTGTCGGTTTTACGATCGGCGGTGGCATTGGTTTAACGTTAGGGGTACTCAATGGCGTGTTTCCTCTGGCGGAAAGATATCTCGATAGTTCTGTTCAGATGATCCGCAATATTCCCCACCTCGCCTTGATTCCCTTAGTTATTCTCTGGTTTGGGATTGGCGATCCGGCACGCATCTTTCTGGTGGCTTTGGGGGTTTTCTTTCCGATTTACATTAATACCTTTTATGGCATTCGCTCCATAGACCCAAATCTGGTGGAAATGGGAAAAGTATACGGTTTGCGTCCCCGCGAACTCTTTTGGCAAATCATTCTACCTGGAGCATTACCGAGTAGTTTAGTGGGCCTGCGCTACGGTTTGGGGTTAATGTGGCTCACCCTGATTGTGGCGGAAACCATTGCTGCAAGTTCTGGCATTGGTTACATGGCGATGAATGCTAGAGAGTTTATGCACACCGATGTGGTGGTGTTGAGTATTCTGCTGTATGCCGTGTTAGGCAAGCTTGCAGATTCAGCCGTGCGTTTATTAGAACGTTGGTGGCTCCCTTGGCACCCCAGCCAACAATAAAAAAAGGCTTCATCCAGGGCCAGAAACCGGGTTTCTTGCAAACGCTGAAACGAAACCCTTTTGTTGAGAAACCCGGTTTCTCAGGTAGGCACCAGAACCAGAAATGTTTCTTGCAAACGCTGAAACTGAAACCCTTTTGGTTGAGAAATCGGGTTTCTCAGGTAAATCGCTAACTTAAAATCATTGAGGATATAAAAAATGACGGTATCGCAGGAAAGGGTCACTCATTCGAGTACGCTGTCGTATTCCCAAGGGACGCAAATTCAGATCCGCAACCTGAGCAAGCGTTTTGGTGAGGTTGCCGTTTTACAAGATATTAACCTCAACATTGCTTCTGGTGAATTTGTTGCCATTGTGGGGCGGAGTGGCTGCGGTAAAAGTACGTTATTGCGTCTGTTGAGCGGACTCGATCGGCCCAGTAGCGGGGAGATTTTATTAGATGGTCAACCGTTGCAAGGCTTAAATGGAGCAGCGCGAGTGATGTTTCAAGATGCGCGTCTGCTGCCGTGGCGACGAGTGCGAGAAAATGTAGAGCTAGGCTTGCGCGGAGATGGGCGTCAGCGGGGTTTGTGGGCGCTAGAACAGGTGGGTTTAGGCGATCGCATTCAGGCCTGGGTAACGCAACTTTCCGGGGGACAGCGCCAACGGGTGGCCTTAGCGCGGGCGTTAGTGAGTCAACCTCGGCTGTTACTTTTAGACGAACCCTTGGGGGCGCTGGATGCTTTAACGCGCTTGGAAATGCAACAGTTGATCCGGGCGTTATGGCAAGAACAACAATTCACAGCCATTTTAGTCACCCACGATGTTGAGGAGGCGGTTTATTTAGCAGATCGGGTTATTGTGCTGCATCAAGGCGGCGTAGATTTGGATCTCAAAGTGACCTTACCGCATCCCCGTAACCCTGCAAGTTTGGCATTTGCGGAAGTCAAAGCCCAAATTCTAGAGCGAATTCTCACACCCAATCGTTAGGAGATAAAGCCCATGCACCTTAAACGACGAGATGTATTATTTGGCTTATTGGGTTTCAGTTTACCTGTTATCAGTTCAAGCTGTGCCAATCGTTCAGAAGCGCCTAACCTTTCCTCGACAACCAGTCCAACTCCTCAACCTGGCTTATCTGCTGTCCGTATTGGCTACCAGCGCTTCTCGGAACTGGATTTAATTCGGACGCGCGGCGAGTTGGATCGTCAGTTGCAGCAGCAAGGCGTGAAGGTTGAATGGTCTTTTTTCCAATCGGGTCCTCCGATGTTGGAAGCGATGAATACGGGTAGCTTGGATATTGCAGGGGTGGGGGAAGCACCGCCAATTTTTGCCCAAGCCGCAGGGACTCAGTTTTTCTATATTGCCAGTACGCCTCGCGGTCTGAAAACGCAAGATATTGTTGTTCCCAAAACTTCGTCTATTCAATCTCCCGAAGACTTAAGGGGAAAGAAGGTCGCTTTGCAACGGGGTTCTAGCGCCCATTACTTATTCGTCCAGGTTTTGCGCGATCGCAATATTCCGATAGAGGAGGTGGAAATTGTCCCGCTTTCTCCAGCAGATGCGCGGGCGGCGTTTGAACAGGGAACGGTCGATGCTTGGTCAATTTGGGACCCCTTTCTAGGGGTCATTGAAGCTACGGGAAATGTCCGCAATTTAAATCTAGGTCGCGATCGCCGTGCCTTTTTCTTAGCGTCTCAAAACTTTGTGAATACTTACCCCGATCGAGTCAAGGCGTTTTTGCTTGAAGCCAAGCTGACAGAAGAGTGGGGACAGCAAAATGCCAGAGCGATCGCCCAACAGTTTTCTGAGGAACTGAAAATTGATGTGGCAATTCTGGAAAAAGCCAATCAACGACGCGGATGGGGTCTATTACCCATTACTCCCGAAGCGATCGCGGCCCAACAGCGCGTGGCTGATACTTTCTACGAACTGGCGATTATTCCTAAGTCGATTCAAGTTGCAGAGGTAACTGTACCTGAGCAAATCTATGCTCAACTTTACCCCAGTACGTAAATGCTTGCGATTGGTCTTTAATGTTCTTCAATCTGCCGATTATGTCTACACTTCCTGCTTCTCAAGAATTTAGGCGATCGCGGTTAACCTTGATTCCTTCAATGGATAAGAATACCGTGAAAATCCGGCTGCGAGTTCAGGTTCATCACCCGTTTCACTCTAGTTCAATCTTCTATCACCTCACCTCTAAGTTTGGTTTGGCGATCGCGGTTAGTGAGGTTAGTTCAAAATGGACGAATAATCACCACTTTGACCTAGAAATGACTGGAACTATTGAGCGCATGAAAGACGGATTAAATTATTTAGAAAATTTAGGGATAAAGCTTCAAGGAAAAGCTAACCCGGATGGAGATAGTTGGTACTGTTAAAAAGAAATTCGATAGACAAACGGGTAATTGACAAACTCGAATGATTTGAAGGATTCGATCGCCGTTGATGACCATGAAATATTTAGAACAGAATGATGAAATGAACGTATTTCAATCGACTTTGCTCTTTTGGGTTCATCGTTACCTGAATTGGCGATTTGTCTTTTTTCTACTAGGCTACACCCTGATTCTCTCGATGATTATACGCGGTTAGCGATCGCTCTCAACGACCTGCCAACACGCTTCTAACCATTCAATTAAATCCTGTCGAGGTGCGGTAAACTGTTGAACGACGCTGCGAACTAACAGGGCGGCAGTTGGGGTGTGAATTTCTACGTTCAGGGGTTGATGCACGGCACATTCGCAAGGAATACCCAGTTGTTGCAAACGATTATAGATTAGCCAGCGTTCGGAGCATTGCCAGAGTTGGTAAGTTAAACTTGACTTCATGCTGATGTTAAGGTCAGGTAAACAAGGCATTGCAGCACTAAGCTACAGTCAAAACCGCACCCCAGTCCGTGCAAGCTTCAGATCCCTGAGCCAGCCTAACTGAGAATTTGAGTAACTTATGCCTGAATTTAGTTTAGGTCAAATGACAATAACTTGCAATAGATTGGATCGGTATCAATGCCAGGTGCGATCGCCCACTAGGGGGATTGACTTCAAGCGATCCCTTTGTTAGGCTCACAGGAAGATACAGTCAGTTCCAACAAAAAACTTACAACGCAGATGTCCAGCCGCAATTATTTTTATTTTTGGTTTACCCCGGTTCGCCTAGAGTGAATCCAACTTTGGCTGGAAACTCTAGACGAACCGCAGACCGGACTCTGCGGTTTTTTGTTGGTTAAATCTCAATTCCTAAAGAACGACCCATGTTGACAACTGCAACCCTTAGTTACTTTTTTGGCTTTTATTTTTGGCCCCCGAAAAGTTCCGGGTAAGTTGTCATGCAACGAAAATTACCACCCGGAACTTCCCAGAGGTTCCGGGTTTTTTATTATCCACCCCATTAACAGGACAAACTCATGAATAACGCCAAACTTGCCAGCAAAAGCGACACTCACCAACGCACCCTCGTCAAACTCTCCCCTAGCGTCAGCGTCGGCGGAGAAGACTTGCTAATCGTCGGCGGCCCTTGTACCGTAGAAAGCCTAGAGCAAATGGAACAAGTCGCCACCCACCTCAGCAACGCACCCGTTCAAGCCTTACGCGGCGGCGTTTACAAACCTAGAACTTCACCTTACGCCTTCCAAGGACTCGGACTGGAAGGCCTTCAAATTTTAAAGAGCATTCGCCAACACCATCACATTCCGGTTGTCACTGAAGTGATGTCCATCGGACAAATTGAAGATGTGGTGACTCATGCGGATATGCTGCAAGTTGGTAGCCGCAATATGCAAAACTTCGATTTACTCAAAGCCTTGGGAGAAGTCGATAAACCCGTATTGCTAAAGCGCGGCTTATCCGCCACGGTGGAAGAATTTGTAATGGCGGCTGAATATATTCTCAGTCACGGAAACCCTCATGTCGTGCTGTGCGAACGGGGAATTCGCAGTTTTGATACTTATACGCGTAATGTTTTAGATTTAGGCGCTGTGGTTGCACTCAAGCAAATTACTCACTTACCCGTAATTGTAGACCCCTCTCATGCAGCCGGGAAGCGCGAATTAGTGGCAGACTTAGCAAGAGCTTCTATTGCTTGTGGTGCTGATGGTTTAATTATTGAGTGTCACCCAGAACCGGAAAAATCGGTTTCCGATGCGCGTCAGGCCCTCTCTTTAGAAGAGATGGTAGCTTTGGTGCATTCTTTGCAACCCATTGCTACTGCGGTAGGACGACGGGTGCTAACTTCCCACCCTCAACGCCAGTTAGTGGCTGCTTAGTTCCGAGTGGGGAAGAGGATGGGGAGGTGGGGGGATGGGGAGATGGGGGGAAAGAGTTCCGAGTTCCGAGTTCCGAGTGGGGAAGAGGATGGGGGGATGGGGGGATGGGGGGATGGGGGAAAGAGTGCTGAGTGAATCTTATTCTTTAAGCAGTTCAGTCTGTCGTCACCTTACTGAGTACAGCTATATCTCCAAATATGAGCTATCTCATAGAGTTGGGCAACTCTTTTGGGAATACTGGAGGCAAGTTGTCACCCTTGAACTCATGGAACACTTATTTATTCAGCACCTGCAAATTTCTGAAACCCAGTTGCAGCAATTTTTGGCTAGCAGCTTAGAAGATTTACTCGCCTCGCCAGAGGTACAGGCTTTGCTAGCCAGTCTAGATGTACCGCTGCTTCAGCAAACGCTTCCGACGGCGGGTGAAGTGTTGGCGCAGCAGTTACCCCCGTTTTATCATTGGCTGAAAACGGAATTGGGTCTAAAACGGGTTCCTGATGGGCCAGATCATACAACGCTCTGGGTGGTGAATTTTTTAAATAACCAAGAAAGCGTCATGCGTTTGGTAGAATTGCATCGGCCCGTACCGCAACCTGCTTTAGAAGCGGCGGTTCCTCGGTTGGTGGGTTTGTTTGATGGGGTAGAAGAACCCAAGGTGCGGAGTGCTTGGCAACAAGCGATCGCAGCTTTATGTTTAGTCTTAGTGGTAGCAGCACGCTCGGAAGCCGCACTTGTCTAAATTCGGGTTATTTTGGGGATGAGGATCGGTGCGATCGCAATATCTCTCGTCCTACCATCATCATCCCCGTAACTCCCAAACTCACCAACAAGGCGTAAGGGTACCAGTAGGCGTGAATTCCAGCCCCCGCACTCATTTCGGGATGTAAGCTAGAGATATAAAGCATTAATAGGGCGATCGCGAGTCCGCCAAATCCTGCAAAGCTTAGACCCACTAATACTCTAGCGGGCTTGAGGTCGCGATCGCTAATCGTTTCTAAATCAATCTCGGCTAATTCTTCTAAAGACTCCTCGGCTAAATCTGAAGCATCTTGCAAGCGCAACGCCACAGAATCAGGTAAAACCGGAACTAACACATCAACAGCCTTGCGGCGTAACAACCCTTCTGTATCTCGCAACATCACCAAAGGTTGGCGCAGGGGAACAGCAAAATCAGAGGGTTCTGGCGGACGAGGGGGTTCGCGGTCAAAATTCATGAGCTGCTGGCGAATCTAGAAAGATGGTATCTATTCTACTTCAGGGACTTTGAACCGCACTGAAAGTCAATCTCTAAAACCTTCCTTCACCTGACCTCCGCGACTCTCTTGATGGTCAGTCAACCCAGGAGCAGCAATTCTTAAGGTAGTCCCGCTCTATCTAAGCCTTTCGGGGTATATCAAAAGATTACCATCTATCCTAGGTTAAAGGAATCACTCAAAGCCTTAACCCTTTGCTTGTCAAGAATGTTAATTCGGCGCAGTCAAGTTGAACGTTACGGTGTTGCTGTCGCTTCCGTCGGTATTGCCCTTCTGTTAATGTTACTCCTTGAGCCTTTGTTAAACGTGAGTCAAGCACCCTTTTTGCTCTTTTTTGGAGCAGTCACGTTGAGTGCTTATTATGGAGGCTTCAAGGCGGGGATGCTGGCGACTGGGATTTCAGCGATCGCTACTACCTATTTTCTCATTGTCCCCCAGGCATCCTTGAGCCTAGATTGGGCTGCGACAGGGCGGTTAAGTTTATTTATCTTTCAGTGTACTTTAATTAGCAGTTTGTGCGAGGCCTTGCAACGCTCCAAGCAACAAGCACAAGCACACCTAGCCAGATTAAAGCAATCTGAAGAGCGATTTCGCTTGGCTTTGGGGAATCCTGGGATTGTCGCCTTTACGCAGGATACTCAACTGCGCTACCAATGGATTCACAACCCTCAGTTTAAAAGACGATCCATTGATTGGGTGGGTAAAACAGACTTTGACGTATTCTCGCCAGCAGAAGCAGAGCATCTAACCCGCATTAAGCAACAGGTATTGCAAACCGGAACCCCAACTCGCGAAGAAGTGGCTTTAACGATTGAGGGGACTCTGCAATACTACGACTTAATGAGCGAACCCTTATTTGACGATCGCGATCGCGTTGTCGGAATTGCCTGTACAGCCGTCAATATTACCGAGCGCAAGCAAATCGAGCAACAGTTAGAGAGCGCGACTCAGGACGTTACCAATATCCTAGAAAGTATTGCGGATGCCTTTTTTGCGGTCGATCGAGATTGGCGCTTTACCTATGTCAATCGCCAGTTTGAGCTATCGTCCAATCGTCCCCGCGAAGCATTGCTCGGTCAAAATCTGTGGGAAGTCTTCCCCGATATCGTTGAATCGGACTTTTATCGAGAATATCATCGCGCAATGGCTCAACAAGTGCCCGTGAGCGTAGAAGCGATCTCAGTTCCCAATAGTCGGCGATGGTTTGCGGCGCGATGCTACCCCCGACCCAATGGCGTAGCCGTGTATTATCAAGAAATTACCCAGAAAAAACTTGCCGAACAGCGACTAGCTGCCCAGTACGCCGTGACTCGCGTGCTGTCGGAGGTGATGACACTTCCAGAAGCAGTTCCTTCCATTCTCCAATCTTTGTGTCAAACCTTGGGCTTACCCGTGGGCGTCGTTTGGCGGGTTGAGGATAATGTCTTGCGCTACGTCAATCATTGGTGTTCCCCCGAAACCGATCGACAAGCCTTTATTGAACAAACCCAATCGTTAACCTTTGCGCCGCAAGAGGGCATCCTCGGTCAAATTTTAGCCACTCATCAGCCCATTTGGATTGCTGATATTCGTCAAGAAGAGGGTTTTATCCGCGCTTCCGAAGCCCTTGAACAGGGATTGTATGCCGTCTTTGGCTTTCCCATCCTGTTTGGCAACGAAATATTAGGGGCGATTGAGTGTTTTAGCGATCGCCCTGCGGAACCCGATCCCGATTTATTACAAATGATGGCAGCCATTGGCACTCAAATCGGTCAATTTATGGAGCGCCAGCGCACCCAAGACGCCCTGAAAGAAAGTCGAAACCTGTTTGAAAGTTTTATGACCCATAGCCCCTTTTCTGCCTACATTAAGGACGAATCCGGGCATTTTATTTATGTCAACGATCGCGTAGTCCGCTTTTTTAACCGACCGGCTGCTGATTTTATCGGTAAAACCGATTTCGATCTCTTTCCGGTTGAAGTGGCTCAACAAGTCTGTGCCAATGACGCAGAAGTTCTCGCCACGCAGCAGGCGATCCGCGTTGTCGAAACCGTTCCTTTCGAGTCGGGAGAAACGCGCTACTATATGTCGTTTAAGTTTCCCTTACGCGATGGGGTGCAACGGCAATTGCTCGCTGGGGTTTCAATTGATATTAGCGATCGCATTCGTGCAGAAGAAGCCCTGCGAATCAGCGACGAACGCTTCCGCCTAGCCACGCGAGCCGTTATGGGCGTTGTTTACGATTGGGATTTGCAAGCCAATACCATCTATCGTTCGGAGGGATTATCCAATCTCCTGGGCTTGCACCCCCAAGAACTGGCTCACCATCGCGAGAGTTGGCTCGATCGGGTTCATCCAGAGGATATCCCTCAGTTGCAGGAAATGTTACTTTCCCTGCAAGACAACAAGCGCGATCGCTATGAATCTGAATATCGAATTCGCCACCGGGATGGGCGATGGATTGATGTTTGGGATCGCGGCTATTTGATTCGCGATCGCCAAGGACGCCTGATCCGGGTTGTCGGTTCTACCGTAGATATTACCGAACGCAAGCAAGCCGAAGCCGAAAAACAACGGCTGCTCGACCAAATTAGAACCGAACGCGAATTATTAGAAACCGTCCTCCAACAAATGCCCGCCGGGGTGATTATTGCAGAAGCCCCCTCTGGCAAGCTGTTGTTAGGTAACGCCCAAGTTGCCGAAATTTGGGGTACCTCGTTTCGTCAAGCTGAAACCATCGACCAATATCAAGGTTACTCAGGATTTCACGAAGACGGACGCCCCTATCGCCCTGAAGAATGGCCCCTCGCCCGCGCTGTCAGCCGAGGCGAAGTGGTTGTTGATGAAGAAATCGGCTTTTTGCGAGGAGATGGCACCAGGGGGACAATGTTAGTCAATGCAACACCCGTGCGCGATCGCCAAGGGAATATTACCGCCGGGGTTGTCACCTTTAACGATATTAGCGATCGCACTTCAGCCGTCGCCGCCCTGCAAGAAAGCGAAGCCCGGTTTCGGGGGGTGGTGGAGTCGGAGATGGTGGGAATCTTGTTTTGGGAATCCGAAGGCGATCTGCTCGATGCCAATACCGTCGCCCTCCAACTCCTCGGTTACGATCGCGCCGAAATCCAAGCTAGACAGGTGTCTTGGCGAGCGATTACGCCGACTGAGTACCATAGCTTAGATGAGGCAATGCTAGCGCAGATTCTCTCAACGGGTTCCTGTCCGCCCTTTGAGAAAGAATTTATCCGCAAAGATGGCTCTCGCATCCCGATCTTACTGGGCTGCGCCTTGTTACCCGGTTATCGCGATCGCGGGGTAGCATTTCTACTTGATATGACGGAACGCAAAGCCGCAGAGATGGCTCAAAAGCTTCTCAGCGAGTCGAGTGCTGTTTTGGTTCGTTCCCTAGACTATCAAAATACCCTTGCCGATATTGCCCGCCTGATCGTCCCTACCCTCGCTGACTTCTGTTATATGGATGTGGTGGGCACCGATGGGCAGGTGCAGCGCATTGCTTGGCAGCATCGCAACCCCCTCTGGCAAGACCGATTTGAGTTAATTCAGCAATTTGTCCCTTCCCAAGAGTTGCAAGCGCATCCGATTACTAAAGTTCTCAAAAGCGGCAAAACTAAACTCGTCACTCGCATTGAGGATGAATGGATACAAGCGATCGCCAGCAGCCCAGAACACCTAGAGTTTATGCGCCAAAGTCAACTGCAATCGCTGATTACGGTGCCTTTAATTGCCCGTACTCGCACCCTAGGGACGCTCACGCTCTGTACGACAGCCGAATCGGGACGATTTTATCAAAATTCAGACTTGCTTTTAGCCGAAGAACTGGCCTATCGGATTGCTCTGGCGATTGATAATTCTCAACTCTATCAGCAGGCGCAGGAAGCGAACCGGATTAAAGATGAGTTTCTCGCCGTTCTATCCCACGAATTGCGATCGCCTCTCAACCCGATTTTGGGATGGAGCAAACTGCTATTAACGCGCAAATTTGACGAACAAGCTCGGCGACGCGCCCTAGAAACGATTGAACGGAACGCCAAACTGCAAACTCAGTTAATTGAAGACTTGCTCGATGTTTCCCGGATTCTGCGCGGCAAAATGGTGTTAACCACCAGCGCTGTCGATCTCAAAACGACGATTGAAGCGGCTTTAGATACGGTGCAACTCGCCGCCGGGGTCAAATCGCTACAAATCCACACCGCCCTCGATCCTGACGTGGGTTTAGTTTCGGGAGATGCCAACCGCCTCCAGCAAATTGTCTGGAATCTATTATCTAATGCGGTTAAATTTACACCCGATCGGGGATCGATTGAAGTCCGTTTAGAAAAGGTGGATAACTGCGCCCAAATTCAGGTTCAAGACACGGGGAAAGGGATTAAGCCGGAATTTTTACCCCATGTGTTTGAATATTTCCGCCAAGCCGATAGTACAACAACGCGCAAGTTCGGAGGGTTGGGGCTAGGACTCGCCATTGTCCGCAATTTGGTGGAGTTGCATGGGGGTTCGATTTTTGCCGATAGTCTGGGCGAAGGACTCGGCGCAACCTTTACGGTGAGGCTACCGCTGATGCAAACAGAATCGTTTTTGGACTTAGAGCGATCGCCCTCGGATGCTCAAACCCAAGAATTGACCGATGTACGGGTTTTAGTGGTGGATGATGAAGCCGATGCTAGGGAACTCGTTGGTTTTATGTTGGAGCAATGCGGGGCTAAACCGATTTTAGCGGCCTCGGCTCAAGAAGCCTTAGCGGTTTTGGATCGGCAGGTTCCCGATCTTCTACTCAGCGATATTGGGATGCCAGAAATCAACGGCTATCAACTAATCCAGCAGATTCGATTGCGATCGCCCCAACAGGGGGGAACCCTCCCGGCGATCGCCCTCACCGCCTACGCTGGAGAACTCGATCGTCAAAGCGCGATCGCGGCAGGTTTTCAACTCCACTTGCCCAAACCCCTAGAGGTCGATCGCTTGATTGAGGCAATTTCTAACTTGCTACTCTAGCCCTCTTTTGTCACTTTCCGAAATTCCAACGCTTTTTCGCTATTACAGCTTCATTAACGCTAACGATAGTCAACGACAGAATCAGGGTTTGAACCCAATTTCTTGGAGAATGACAGAAGAGGACTAGTTGATTTTGGGAATATTCCTCAGCGCGGAATCCTCTGTGAGTTCGCCCGCTGAGTCTTTTTTAATGACTGCAATGGTTCCACCTGATTCCATTACAATTGCCTCTACATCCTGGAGAGAGCCAATATTATTTTGCCGCACGGCAGCTAACAGTTGAGTTTGGGTGACTCGCTGCTCTCGCATCGCTTTACGGATAAATTGCCCTTGAAAGTAAAGCAGTGAAGGATCGGCGGTCATCAATTGATTGAATTTCGGAAAGCGCACGGCTAGCCATGAGATCAGATATTGCCAGAAGATCAGCGTCAAGAATGCTGTGAGGCTTTCGGCTAACGATACTCCCTTGGCGGTGATTAATCGTCCCAAGGTTGAACCGATCGCGATCGTAATAATAAAGTCGTACGCATTTAACTGAGCGAGGGTGCGCTTGCCAAAAACGCGCAACAGGCTCAGTAAGCTGAGGTAGGCTAACGTTCCTACCACAACAATTCGGAGCAGCGGCTCAAAGCCGTTATAAAAGAAAACCACGCTGTCCATCGTCAGTCGCAAGAGTTGATTGGAGATTGGTGGCGATCGCCATAAAAGCTAGACTCCACTCTGGAAGTCTCTGGGCGTTGTAGAGCAGTAACTTAAGCTTCGCCTAGGCGTATTGTTGCCCAAAGTTCGATTTAGCGAGTCTAGCGAAAGACATAAACCCGCGTTGCCGGTTGGGGATTTCGGATATTCTAGCGCCCAATCTCAGATTGAATGTTGAATCTGGATCGATAAGCGGCATAATCTCTTTTGGGGATCGCCACTTTCGGTTTAACAGGCTTTTCGGTCTGGAGAGCAACGCAGTAGGCTAACCCCTCACTGATACAATGTAGAGATGGCTTAACCATTAGTTACATAAAAACTGGGTTTCATTCCCTTTTGACAATCTCCGATTCCAGAAGGCCTGAATGCAAGCCCACAACCGGGATGCTTTAAAATCCCAAACATCAAAGCAATCAAACCCCTGATGAAGCAGGGGGTTTGCCAGGGTTCGGGTCTAACCCCGATAAAGGTCAATCCAAGACCAGAGACGCTGTAACCGGCTCCTACAGAGCGCAGCGGATGAGACTGGAAGCCGATCTCAAGACTGAGAAACGGCACTTCACCCACTCACTTAGTTACTTTTTAAAGCTAAATCACTCACAGGCGAGAGCATGGTAGCCACAACAGACAAAACCAACGTCGGTCAGATTACTCAAATTATTGGTCCGGTTGTAGACGTAGAATTTCAGAGCGGTCATATGCCGCCCATTTACAACGCTCTGAAAATTGAAGGAAAAAACCCTGCTGGACAAGACATTTCTGTTGTCTGCGAAGTGCAACAGTTATTGGGCGATAACCAAGTTCGCGCCGTAGCCATGAGCGGTACAGACGGGTTAGTGCGCGGAATGCAAGCCGTTGACCTCGGCGCACCGATCAGCGTTCCCGTCGGTAAAGCCACCTTGGGACGGATTTTCAACGTTCTGGGCGAACCCGTAGACGAAAGAGGGCCCGTTGAAAACGAAGAAACCTCTCCCATTCACCGCTCGGCTCCCAAACTCACCGACCTGGAAACCAAGCCTTCTGTATTTGAAACCGGAATTAAGGTAATTGACCTGCTGACTCCCTATCGTCGGGGTGGCAAAATTGGTCTGTTTGGCGGTGCGGGCGTGGGCAAAACCGTCATTATGATGGAATTGATCAACAACATCGCCACCCAACACGGGGGCGTCTCTGTGTTTGCAGGTGTGGGCGAGCGCACCCGCGAAGGAAATGACCTCTACAACGAAATGATCGAATCTGGGGTTATCAACAAAGAGAACCTCAACGAATCGAAAATTGCGCTAGTTTACGGTCAGATGAACGAACCCCCCGGAGCAAGAATGCGCGTGGGTCTGTCTGGCTTAACGATGGCGGAATACTTCCGCGACGTGAATAAGCAAGACGTGCTGCTGTTTATCGACAACATCTTCCGGTTCGTGCAAGCGGGTTCTGAAGTCTCCGCGCTGCTCGGTCGGATGCCTTCTGCGGTAGGATATCAGCCCACCCTCGGTACAGATGTGGGCGAACTGCAAGAGCGCATTACCTCCACCACTGAAGGTTCGATTACCTCCATTCAAGCGGTTTACGTGCCTGCGGACGACTTAACCGACCCCGCACCCGCAACCACCTTTGCTCACTTAGACGGAACCACCGTATTATCTCGCGGTCTGGCAGCGAAAGGGATTTATCCGGCGGTCGATCCCCTCGGCTCTACCTCCACCATGTTGCAACCGAACATTGTGGGTGAGGATCACTATCAAACGGCGCGGGAAGTTCAATCGACCCTGCAACGCTACAAAGAATTGCAAGATATTATCGCAATTCTGGGCTTGGATGAATTGTCTGAAGATGACCGTCTGACCGTGGCTCGCGCCCGTAAGATCGAGCGCTTCTTGTCTCAACCGTTCTTCGTGGCTGAAGTCTTCACGGGTTCTCCTGGAAAGTATGTGAAGCTCGAAGAAACGATTAAAGGCTTTAAGATGATTCTTTCTGGCCAACTTGATGACCTACCGGAGCAAGCTTTCTATCTGGTGGGCAACATCGAAGAAGCGATCGCCAAAGGCGAAAAACTTAAGGGCTAAACCTTGGCAAACCGTCATTGGTCGTCGCTGGCGGCCAATGGCGACAACGCCCAGGAGAATTCATCAGGAAGGACAATTAGGAAATGACATTAACTGTTCGCGTCATTGCACCAGACAAAACCGTCTGGGACTCTCAGGCTGAAGAGGTGATCTTACCGAGTACTACGGGTCAACTGGGTATTCTTAGCGGCCACGCGCCCTTGCTGACGGCCCTGGATACGGGCGTGATGCAAGTTCGCCCCGGCAAAGAATGGCAAGCGGTTGCTCTGATGGGCGGCTTTGCTGAAATTGAAAACGATGAAGTAACGATCCTGGTTAATGGGGCAGAACGCGGCGACAAGATTGATAAAGAACAAGCTCGCGCGGCGTTTAGCGAAGCTGAAACTCGCTTGAATAAAGCCACCGCTAGCGGCAACCGCCAAGAACTGATTCAAGCAACTCAAGCACTAAAGCGTGCTAGAGCTAGATTTCAAGCGGCTGGAGGCATGAGTTCTCGCTTTTAGGCGCGATCTCGCTCTCTCTAAAGAGAAAAGGCATCAGGAATAACTCCTGAGTGCCTCTTCTCCAGTTTCTGGTCATAACCTGTTAGTTGCTGCCGGTAAAGGCAACTTCGGGAAACTTTGTCTGAGCTTCAGACATCGGGCGGCGTCTGCCCTCTTCTTGCCAGTAGTTAATCACTTCAGTGGCTTTGTTGAGCAGAGCAACGCGCTCGGTTTCCGAGATCCAGTGTTTAGCTTCGAGTTCGTTTTTTAACTCTTCCCAGGCATCACTGCGGGGCCAGAAGAAGTAGCGGGTTAAAGGACTGGTGCCTTTGCCAACCACTTGATCGACGGCGATGGCAACGTTATCCTCTAGCCAGAGAACTCTAAGAACAAATTTCGACAATCAAACCTCCGGGTTCCTTCCCTGGAAAAAAACTTTGCGATCGACTATTTTACCTTATCTGACTCCCCTTATTCACCTCAATTTAATCCCAGGGGTTTTCAATCTCTGAAAAATTCTATGCAAACTTCCAACTCTTCGACCTTAAAAGCGATCGCGATCTTTGATATTGATGGGGTAATTCGCGATGTTGGCCAATCTTACCGCCGCGCCCTAGCTGATACCGTAGAGCAGTTTACCCAAGGTGCTTATCGCCCCACCCAAGCCGATATTGACCAACTCAAGGGCGAAGGAATTTGGAATAATGACTGGGAAGGTTCCCAAGAGATGGTTTATCGCTATTTTGAGGGACAAGGAACGCCGCGCGATCGCCTCTCCTTAGATTTTGAGGAAATCGTCGCTTTCTTTCAATCCCGCTACCGAGGAACCGATCCCGTTAATTGGAACGGCTACATCACCACAGAACCCATTTTAGTCAATCCGGCTTATCTAGAAAGCCTAACCCAAGCAGGCATCGGCTGGGGCTTCTTTAGCGGGGCGACGCGCGGATCGGCAGAATATATCCTCACCCGGCGCTTAGGCTTGCAAAACCCCATTTTAATCGCAATGGAAGACGCCCCCGGAAAGCCCGATCCAACCGGGTTATTTGCGACCCTCAATCAAATTAGCTCAGATCCGTCTATCCCCGTTCTCTATTTGGGGGACACTGTAGCGGATATGTACACCATTGATAAAGCAAGATTAGAATATCCCTCCCGCCAGTGGATCGGCGTAGGTATCCTCCCTCCCCACGTCCACACCCCAGAAGAACGCCGTCAAGCCTATACCCAAACCTTAAAAGAGGCTGGCGCAACCGTAGTTTACAGCAACATTGAGGAGTTAACCCCGGCTGAGATTAGCCGATTGATTGAGGTGCGCTAACCTTGAGATAGGGTGGCTGTTTATAAGCTTCCCCTCACCCCCAACCCCTCTCCCTAGGGCGAGGGGAGTTAGAGTAGAACCCAATAATACCTGTAAAGCTTAAGCTGATAGGGTTTTAGCAATTAACTTCGCTATTTCTGCTTTGTACTCAACCCGCTGCTACATAGAAGCGAACGCCTCCCCACCTCCCCATCCTCCTCCCCACTCAGCACTCAGCACTCAGCACTCAGCACTCTTTCCCCCCATCCCCCCATCCCCCCATCCTCTTCCCCACTCAGCACTCAGCACTTTCCACTCAGCACTGCTTTATGTCTATCGAAGTAACCGAATCGCAACAAACTCCGATAATAGATGAGGATTGGTGGGAACCGCCCATGCCCCCCACTGACCTAATTTTTGATGATGGAGAACCCTTGGAAAGTAACCGTCACCGGATCGCGATGAACGTTTTAATCCGCTCCATGCTGGTTGCCTTTGGCGATCGCGAGGACTACTTTGCAGGCGGTAACATGTTCATTTACTTTAGCAGCGCCCAAGCTCGGAACCAAGATTTTCGCGGGCCTGATTTTTTCTTGGTATTGGATGTAGAAGGAACAAAAGAACGCCAGGGTTGGGTAGTGTGGGAAGAAAAGGGGCGCTATCCCGATGTCATTGTAGAACTGATGTCGCCTTCGACTGCCGCCAAAGATATCGGCGAGAAGAAAACCATTTACGAGCAAACCTTCCGCACGCCCGATTACTATGTTTACGATCCGTTTAACCCAGAGTCTTTGCAAGGATGGCATTTAGACGCCAACCAACGCTATCAACCCTTAGAAACGAACGAACAAGGCTGGCTGTGGTGTCAGCGCTTGGGGTTGTGGTTGGGAACTTGGGAAGGCACAATCGAACGAGAAACGGCGGTGTGGTTGCGGTTTTACGATTCGCAGGGGAATTTGGTACTGTTACCCGAAGAAGCGGAACGCCAACGGGCTGAGAGGCTGGCGGCGCGGCTGCGGGAATTGGGAGAAGATCCCGATACCCTATGATGGGGAGGCTCAGGCGAGGCGCTGGCGGAGGATAAATTCGGCGATCGCTAAATCAACAGGCGTTGTCACCTTCAAATTGGTTTCTTCGCCCTCTACAATCGTTACGGGCAGGTTGCAGGCTTCAAATAAGGCGGCATCGTCGGTGACTTCCCATCCTAATTGTCTGCCTTTGTCGTGACAGTCTTTGAGCAATTGCACTTCAAAACCTTGGGGGGTTTGTGCCGCCCAAAGATAATTGCGGTTGGGGGTTTGTTCGACAATTTTTTGGTCGTTGACAATTTTAATCGTATCTTTGACTGGAATTGCGGCAATCAAGCCCGGACAATGGTGCAAGGCTTCGGCACAGCGATCGAGTAATTCGGGAGTGGCTAAACATCTCGCCCCATCGTGAATCAAAACGCGATCTGCGCCCTCTGGTAGCCCCTGCAAGCCGTTGTAAACGGATTCTTGGCGGGTTTCGCCCCCTTGAATAAACGCTACGGGTTTAGACAGCGACAGCCCCGCTAGGATCTGTTGGAAATCTTCCCAATCTGCGGGTTGCCCGACTAACCCAATCCAATCAATGTGGCGAGAGGCTTCGGCGGCTAGCAGCGTCCAGGCGATTAGGGGTCGATCTAGCAAACTCAGTAACAGTTTATTGCGATCGCTCTTCATGCGCCGCCCCATGCCTGCGGCTGGAATTAACAAATACACGCCTCTCTCCTTGGGGTCTCAATTTTGCTCTTGACTGAATATATCAGCCCAGGTTGTCAGCATCCCACAACGCCGCAATCTCCGCTATCAGATAAAATATGGGGTTGGTAAACTCGATATGAGCATCATGAGAGTAGTAGCCCTTGTGCCTGGGGGAATTGGCGATCAAATTCTGTTTTTCCCCACCCTAGATGACCTGAAACGTTCTTATCCTGAAGCCGAGATCGATGTCGTTGTAGAACCTCGCGCCAAGGGCGCTTATCGCGTTTGTAAGTCTGTGGAAAGTGCGATTCCCTACGACTTCAAGGATCGCAATAGTCTGGCAGACTGGGGTAATTTATTAGGGGTGATTCGCGATCGCGAATACGATGTCGCCCTATCCCTCGGTCAACGCTCAACGGTTGGTTTGCTATTATGGCTCACGGGCATTCCCGTCCGCGTTGGGTATGGTAAAACCGCATCTTGGTTTCTGACCAATCCCGTGACGCTGAAGCCCGAACAATATGCCGCCCAGATGTATCACGATTTACTGCAAGGTTTGGGCATTACTACCCCTTGTCCAGAACTGGCGATTAATGTCCCCAAAAAAGATATTGAATGGGCCAATGCCGAGCAAAAACGTCTAGGAATTGGCGAAAATGGCTATTTGTTGCTGCATGGCGGTTCTAGCCAACTGGCCAAAGACAAAGGTCTTGATAAGATTTATCCGGGCGATCGCTGGCAGCAAGTGATTCAGAATTTGCAGCAAAAGCAACCCGATTTACCGATTGTCGTTCTCCAGGGGCCGGACGATCGCGAGTTTGTCAGCACCTTACTGGCAACCGCTCCCAATGTCAAAGTCACCTCGCCGGAGGATGTGGGCAAACTTGCAGCGACGATCGCTAATGCAAACTTACTCTTATGTACCGATAGCGCCCCCATGCACTTAGGGGTGGCGGTGAAAACACCAACTATTGCGCTATTTGGGCCAACCGATCCGGCCAAATTGCTGCCTCAGAGCGATCGCTATATTGCCATTCAATCCCCAACGGGCAAAATGAGCGATATTCCGCCCCAAGCAATTTTAGATAAACTGTTGGGCAACTAGAAACAAACAATCGATTGTGGCAAACACTCAACGCGCCGTCTTTTTAGACCGAGACGGCGTTCTTAATCAAGAAGTCGGTTACATTCACGCGCTTGAAGACTTAAACTTAATTCCGGGCGTGGCGGAGGCGGTACGGCGGCTAAACCAGGCGAATCTGTTTTGCTGTCTGGTCACGAATCAATCGGGGCCTGCCCGCAGTTACTATGGCATCGATCATGTGGATGCTTTGCATCAGCGTCTCACTCACCTGTTGGCGGTGGAAGCGGGGGCGAGGTTAGATGCCATTTATTGCTGTCCGTACCTCAGTCCCTCGGCTGGCGGCGTTAACCCGGAATTTACCCGCTGGAGTACCTGGCGCAAACCCAATACGGGGATGTTAGTGGCGGCGGCGTGGGATCATCATCTCGATCTTCAACAGAGTTTTATGGTGGGGGATAAGGCGACCGATGTAGATATGGCGCGAAATGCAGGCTGTCGGGGCATTTTGGTGCAAACGGGCTATGGCGATCGCGTTTTAAGTGGCGACTACCAACACCACGCCCAACCGGATTATATCGCCCGCGATTTAGCCGATGCAGTGGGTTGGATTTTAGCCGACGAGTCGCTTTAATCGCCAAACTGGCTTGTGTATCCAGTTTTTGGGAAAAATAGGAACAACCTGAATCAGCCACGGTTGCAGGTGGCAAATCGGTCAGGAAAAAGCGCAATGCGATCGCCTCAATGCGCCCATTTGTCGATGCAACGGTTCAACCGCGCTGAATGGCAATCGAACGCTAGGCTAAAGAAAGAGGCTTGTTAACGTTGGCTCTGGATTCGCTAATGTTCCTCAAGGAGGGGTTGAGTGTCTTTGTCACCATCGTTTAGTCAAAGTTTGTTTGATGGCTTTGTGCAACGCATTTCTACTACAACTGGGCTGCAAATTCGCCCCCAAGATGCCCCAACGTTACGCCAAAAAATCATCAATCGCTGTCGGCTGCTGCGGCTGAGTTCGCCAGAGGCTTATTATGAGTTATTGAGTGCTAGCGGTACAGAAAGCTTTCGGGAATGGCAAGCGTTAATTAGCTTAATTACTACTGGGGAAAGCTATTTTTTTCGCGATCGCGGTCAGTTTTCGGTTCTGCGCGATCGCCTTCTACCCGAATTGATTCAACGACAAAGACAAGTCTCCCCAGAACGCCCAACGCTGAAGATTTGGAGTGCAGGGTGTTCAACCGGAGAAGAAGCCTATTCTTTAGCAATTTTGTTAACCGAACTAATTGCAGATTGGCAAAATTGGAACTTAACGATCGTCGGTACCGATATTAATCAAACAGCTTTAGAAAAAGCCCGACAAGGCTTCTATGGAGATTGGTCATTTCGCTGGGTCGATAAAACCCTGATTCACCGTTATTTTGAACGCACTAAAGAAGAGTGGAAAATCTCTCATCAAATTGCTAAATTAGTTCAATTTCGTTATGATAATTTAGTTGAATACTTTTCCCCTAATTTTAATGATTTTGCCCAAGTCGATTTAGCAATTTGTCGGAATGTTTTTGTCTATTTTGACTTTGCGGCTATTGAGCGATCGCTGCAAAAAATCTATCAACGCCTCAATCCAGGGGGCTACCTCATTTCAGGACATACTGAACTTCAAGGACAAAATCTAACTCAATTTCAGATTAAAGTTTTTCCAGAATCTGTTGTCTATCAGCGCCCTATTGTAGGTAGAACAGAACCGGATCGAACTCAACCCCAAATAGACTCATTTTTACCCTTAGTCAACCCGGTTAAACAACCCAAACCTCTAATTTTATCTCCGGAAGCAACCTTAGCTTCTGTATCAGCTTCCCCTAAACAGCCAAAGCTAACCCCAAAAAAGACAGAAACTTGTTCGCTTCCTGAAGAAGAAATTCAATCTCTCATTACCCAAGCCGAACTTTTATTTCAACAGAAAAAATATCCCCAAGCTTTAACCCTAGTTACTGAACTTTTAGAGAAAAAACTACCTTTATTTGAGCTATTTTATCTCACAGCCCGCATCCATGCCAATCTCGGCAACCTCAAACCCGCAAGCGACTATGGCAGCCGCGCCATTGAACTCAATCCCTTAATCGTGGAACCCTACTTTTTGCTCGCCCATATCGCAGAAGAAGAAGGAAATATTGAACAAGCCAAGCATTATCTAAAAAGAGCCATTTATCTCGAACCTCATACGCTTTCCGCCTATTTAGAACTTGGATCGCTTTATACCAAACAAGGAGACATGAATCGGGCCCGAAAAATGTGGCAAATTGCCGTAGAATTGTTAGAACATCAGCCGCCCCAAGCCAAAATAGAATCTGGCAAAGAAACGACTGTTGCTGAGGTGTTGGCAATGGTTAGAAAAAACTTAAAGAATACTTAACAATATTTACATTAAGTGAGAGAAATGCTAGTGCTACCGGGGAACACTAAAATTGAGGCAAATGACTTGCTAAAAGAGTTCTCCTGTATAGCCCAATGGAAGCGCAACCTTTTCTCATGTTTCGCATCAACAGTGCCCTGTATGGCATTGACGCCTTATATGTTGAGGAAATTTTTTTTCTACCAGAGTTAACCCCTATCGCCGAAGTTTCAGCAGATATTGCAGGGGCAATCAATTGGCGCGGTGAAATTGTTCCTATTATTGATTTACTGACGCGTTTAGGTCAAACTGGGCAACCTTATAGCCTGAATGACAGCATTATTATGCTTAAAAAGCAAAATGATTGCCTAGGAATTATCGTCAATCAAGTTTGCGATGTCAGCATGATTGAGACTAGCCAGATCGCCTCAACTGCATCATACCGTCGATCGGGAACGCCCGATCCTGCTGGCAGTGCAACTTATTTTGTAGAAGGAATTGCCCAAGTCAATACAGATCTGATGATGCTGCTAGATGCCGATAGACTGTTACAATATCGCGAATCTATAGCCCCTACTCATCTGTTTAATGGTGACTCCGGCGAACTTCCCGCCGTCTCCCACCCCAAACCCCTTAGATTTCAAGAGTTTACACCTCAGCAACTCGAAGTGCTGCACCAACGGGCAGAAAACTTGCGCCATGAAGTCACCAGCCAAGATTTAAGCGGTTTGTTGCCTATTGCAGTTATCGGCTTAAACGGCGAATATTTTGGTCTAGATTTAGAAATTGTTTGCGAGTTTACTGAAATTAACCAAATTGCCCCTATTCCCTGTTGCCCGCCGCATATTGTCGGAAATATCAACTTACGAGGAGAAATTCTGACCTTAATTGATATCCGGATGTTTCTGAATCTAGATCCTGCTTCTAAACAAAAGATAACTAAAGCAATCGTTGTGGAAGTTGAAGAAATTCTGGCAGGAATTATTGTTGATGAAGTCTGCGATGTTATGTATTTATTACCTGCTCAAATTAAGCCCGTACCCGCTGCCGTTCAATCCCAAGACGAGCAGTTTTTACGGGGAACCGTTCGCTATCGCAGTCAAATGATGAGCTTGCTCGATTTGGCTAAAATCCTCTTACAAGAAAGATTAGTTGTTAATAGCGAACTTTAAACGGGGATTAGCGATTCACTGCGTTCTAGAGAAAACCGGAGTATTGAGAATGTTGAAATCATTAAAACTTAAAGAGCGCTTACTCATTGGCTATGCGATTCCTGTGGTAATCTACTTGGGTTTAGCGGGGTTAGTCTACGGAACGGCTCAACAAATTTTTCAGACGTTTAAGGAGGTTGAGCGGGTTCAATCGGTGATTGTAGGCGCTAACGATTTGTCTGATAAATCTCAAGGGATGATTCGTGGGTTTCGAGGTTATTTGGCGGTAGAAAATCCGCGTTTTTTAGAAGAGTATCAAACTGCATCCGCAGAGTTTGGTGTCGCCCTAGAAGCGATTAGAGGGTTGGTTGTCGATCCATCACAACAACAGCGCCTCGTAGAGCTTGATAGTTTAAAGAGGCAGTATGAATCACAAACCTTTCAAATGATTTCGCTGCTGCAAAATAACCAAAGAACAGAAGCTCTCGAAATCTTTAATCGGGGTCAAGCAACGCAGTTTGTAGAGCAATTTGACCGCCTGAATCAGGAATTTGCGATTTCAGAAGAGAATTTACTTCAACAACAGACCACAAGGGCGACAGAATCATTACAAAATTTGATTACTTTAGTGATTTTAGGCTCATTAGTCTTAATTGTTTCTGCGGTGACAATTGCCCTGTGGATTGCTGGAGGAGTGGCTCGAAGTATTAATCAGGCTTCAAGCGCGATCGCCAGTTCTTCCACTGAAATTGGCGCAACCATCGAACAGCAGGAACGCACCGCCACCCAACAAGCCACCTCAGTGAACGAAACAACCACGACAATGGACGAACTCGGCGCATCTTCCCGACAAGTTGCCGAACAAGCGGAAGCCTCTGTCGCCGGGGCAAAACGAGCCTTGCTTTTGACTCAAGGGGGGGCCAAAGCGGTTGAAAGTACCCTAGAAGGGATGGAGGAACTCAAGCAACGCGTCAGCGCGATCGCCGAACAAATCGTACTACTAAGCGAACAGACGGGGCAAATTGGTAATATTTCTGCCTTGGTGAGCGACTTAGCCAACCAAACCAATATTCTTGCTTTAAATGCAGCCGTTGAAGCCGTGCGGGCTGGCGAACATGGGAAAGGGTTTGCCGTCGTTGCCAGCGAAATTCGCAAACTTGCCGATCAAAGCAAAAAATCAGCCGAAAAAATTAATACCCTTGTCCGCGAAATTCAAGCCTCTATCAACTCAACCGTGATGGTGACAGAGGAGGGAACCAAAACCGTTGAAGAAGGCGTGCAGATTGCTCAAAAAACCGCAGATGCGTTTACAGGCGTTGCAGAGGCCGTCAATGATGTGGTTCTCAATAACCAGCAAATTTTCCTCAACATTAAGCAACAAGCGATCGCCGTTCAGCAAGTGGTAGAAGCCATGAATGCGCTGAACTTGGGCGCGAAAGAAACCGCCGGGGGAATTTCTCAAGCGCGGATGGGAACGCAGAAACTCAGTGAAGCAGCGCTCGATCTCAAAGCAATTGTTTAGTCAACCCAAATTCTATGAAACTGTCTACCAAACTCTATTTGGGCTTCGCCATTCCAGCAGTTGCCCTAGTCGGGATCGGCGCTTATTCCATTTATGGCTTTAATCGGATCGATCGAGCCGTCACGACGATCTATGACGATCGCATTGTCCCGTTACAGTCTTTAAAAACGATCTCCGATCGGTATGCCATTGATACAATTGATGCCGTGAATAAAGCCAATTCTCGGCTCATCTCGCCCGATAGCGCCCGCCAAACCATCGATCGGGCGATCGCGCAAGCTCAACAAGAGTGGCAACTCTACAAACAGACGCAATTTACCCCCCAAGAAGCCCAACTAGTGGCTCAAACGGAGAACTTGCTGCTAGCCGCCGATCGCGAAGTTGCCCAGGTTCAACAGGTGCTAAATGCCCAAGATTTCAACCAGTTGGCGAATTATAATCGTTCTTTATACCTGGCGATCGATCCGCTCACGGAGCAACTGCAACAACTCAGTCAGCTTCAGTTACAGGTGGCACTCCAAGAACGCGATCGCACAGAGGCGATTTATCAAGAAACGCTGTGGTTTTTTATCCCCTTTCTCGTCGTTGCCCTTCTGCTCGGTTCTCCAGTCGGGTTTGCCATTGTCAAACGGGCAATTGTGGCAACCTTAGCCGACAATATTGATGAAATTGTCCGATCGATGAATGGGATTGCCACGGCGACGGCGCAACACGAACGGATCGCCCTTTCCCAGGTGTCTTCAGTGCATCAAACCACAACGGCTGTCGATCGGGTGGAAAGTACCTCTCAAGAGTCGGCCCGCCAAGCGCAACTGGCCGTTAGTCGCGCCCGCCAAGCGCTAACCCTGAGCGAAACGGGCAGCCAAAGCATGAGCCAAAACCTTCAGCAAATGTCGCAACTCAAGCAGAAGGTGGCACAGATGCAGCAGCAAATTCACCACTTGAGCGAGCAAACGCAGCAAATTGGAGCGATCGCCGAATTGGTGAATGGTATTGCCAATCAAACCAATATGCTAGCGCTGAATGCAGCGATTGAGGCGGTACGGGCAGGCGATCGCGGCCAGGGTTTTGCCGTGATTTCCCAGGAGATTCGCAAGCTTTCTGACCAATCTCAGAAGTCAACCGAGCAAATTCATCATTTGGTGGCGCAGATCCAAAGCGCGATCGCCCAAACGCAAAAGGTGACGCTCGAAGAAACCCAAACCGTTGAAGATGGGGTTAAAATTGCCGCCGAAACCGCTTCCATTTTTGCCAACGTTGGGGAGGCAATTTCTGAAGTCGTCTCTAGTTTTCAACAAATTTCCGATAATGCCAACCAACAGGCTAATGCTTTGCAACAAATTGCAATGGCGATGAATGCCCTGACGCAAGCCTCCCAGGAAACCACCAGCGGGATTACCCAAACGAAAAACAGTACCCAGAAACTCCAAGAAACAACGTTGAATCTCAAAACCATGCTCTGATGCAAGTTGGGGAACTTTAAGAAACCTATGGATTTTTCTAAAATCTCCAAAAGGTCATGCTAATCTTGGCGAAGTGCGCTCTACCAGGGTTATTAGTCAAGTAGGTCAAAGTGGATTTTACAGTCGCGATCGCCACGTACAATGGAGCGCTCCGCTTGCCCGAAGTCCTAGATGCGTTATTGGCACAAACTGGGACGGCAGGAATCCAGTGGGAAGTGCTAGTCGTTGATAATAACAGTCAGGATCGGACCGCACAGGTTGTTGAAGAATATCGCCAACGATGGCAACCCGACAGTGGCTTAAGATATCTGTTTGAAGGGAGACAAGGGGCTGCCTATGCTCGTCAATGTGCGGTTGAATCTGCCCATAGCGATCTGATCGGCTTTTTGGATGATGATAATATTCCCGGCGTTAACTGGGTGGCTCAAGCTTATCGCTTTGGGTGTGATCGCCCTCAAGTTGGTGCCTATGGGGGAAGAATTCATGCCAAACTCGATGGTTCTCCACCCCCCTATTTTGACCAAGTAAGAAGCTACCTAACAGTCTACGATCGCGGCAAGCAACCTTTTCAGTATCACCGTAACGCCAAACCCCGCAAGATTCCTCCAGCCCCCGGTGTCGTCATTCGCAAGCAAGCATGGCAACAAGTTGTTCCTCTCCCGGAAAACCTGCTAGTTCGCGGTAGAGATGAAAAAACAATGCTCGCAGGCGAAGACGCAGAAGTTATGTTTCGCATCCAAAACACCCAATGGGAAGTTTGGCATAACCCCGATATGGAAGTTTGGCACCACATCTACCCTCATCGTCTAGAACAAGCATATCTTCTTAAACTCGCGCGAGGTTACGGCCTATCCAATCATCTCATTCGCTTATCCCGCTACCCCTCCTGGCAGCACCCTTTCCTGCAACTGCTGATTCCCCTCTATACACTTCGCGATAGTTTAAAGCTTGCCAACTACTACTGGAAACATCAAAAAACGCTCGCTCAAGATGTCGGCAAAGCCTGCGAACTCCAATCCAAAATCGGTCAACTCTACAGTCCCTACTTCAGCCTATATCACAAGCTGACTCAAGGTTTTTGACAATCAATTGAACCTTGATTGATGATTTTTAAGTTTTAGATTAACGAGTCATGAAAGTTGCTTTTATTAGCCATTTCGATCTTCTGAATCCTAGTCGTTGGCAACGCCAGCAAATGGGCAACCTAGGCAGTAGTCTTTACATGTATAAAAGCCTTAAAAATGCTTGCGAACGCCTAGAGTATATTGGGCCTTTAGAGGAAAGACATTCCCTCGCTGCCAAATTAGAAAACCTTAAATATAAGATTTGTCGAAAGCTTTCTAGTTCCAAGACTTATCACTATTGGGCAGAACCTTCAGTTAATCGAAATTATGCCAAGCAGTTAGAACAAAAATTATCACAAAGCGATGCAGATATTATTTTTTCTCCCCAACTTAGCCTCTTATCCTACTTAGACTGCCCTCAGCCAACTGTAGTATGGACAGATTCAACTTGTGCAGGAATTATTCCTTACTATCCCGATATTTTTGGCGATCCTGTTTCGGCTTCGCTAAAACATATAACAGAATTGGATCGGCGAGCATTGCAGAATTGTTCTCTAGCAATTTTCTCATCAGATTGGGCAGCCAAAACAGCTATTGAACTTTATCAAGTCGATCCTCATAAAGTTAAGGTTATTCCGACAGGCGTGAATATGGATTGCGATCGCACTGAAGCGGATATTAAAGATTTCATTTCTCGTCGCTCTAGAAAGATTTGTCAATTACTTTTTGTGGGAGTTGATTGGCATAGAAAAGGGGGGGATATTGCTCTTGATGTTATCAAAAAACTCAATCAACTCAACTTCAAATCTGAATTAGTTGTTGTAGGTTGTCAACCCATCAGCGAAGAACCTTTGCCAGATTTTGTTCGGGTAATGGGTTTTATCAACAAATCAACAGAAGCAGGAAAACAAAAATTAGAAACTCTTTTTCAAGAATCTCATTTTTTGATTATGCCTTCTAGAGGAGATTGTACGCCCGCATCTATCCGAGAAGCAAGCTCTTTTGGACTTCCTAGTCTTTCAACTAACTTTGGAGGAATTCCCACGTTAATTAAGGATGAATATAATGGTAAGGTTTTTGATTTGGAAGCGGACATACAAGAATATTGCAATTACATCGTAAAAACGTTTAATAATATAGATTCTTATCAGAAATTGGCAATTTCATCATTTAATGAATATCAAACTCGATTAAACTGGAATATAGCAGCAAGACAAGTTAAAGAGCTTTTGATGAGCTGCATATAGAACCAAAATAAAAACTTCCCCAGTCAAAGGACTTAAGTATGCGTCTTGCTTATCTGACAACTTATGATATTTTCAATCGCAATACCTGGTCAAAAAATAATACAGGATTAAATAGTACAGGGTATTACTTGGCAAATCATTTAAAACAACAATCTGTTGATATTGACTATATTGGTCCTTTAGAGAAGAAGACTTCAATTGTAACGCGCTTAAAATGGAGTTTTTATCGAAAACTCAAACAAAAAGATTATTACCGATGGGCAGAACCTTTGATTCTAAAAGATTATGCCAAGAAAGCCTCTAAAAAGATAGCACAATTTGACTCGGACATTATCTTTTGCCCAGAAAATGCAGTTCCTATCGCTTATTTAGAATCTGATAAGCCAATTGTTCTATATACTGATTCAACGCTTGCTGGACTCATTGGATTTTATCCTTGGCTTGACAACATCTGCGAAGAAACAAAAAAGAATATTTACCATTTAGAAAAGCTAGCTTTAGAACGTTGTCAACTCGTTGTTTTTCCTTCCGATTGGGCAGCACAAACCGCCATAAACGTCTATCAAATATCACCCAAAAAGATTAAAATTGTACCTTGGGGAGCTACTGTTGAGTGCGATCGCACTTTTGAAGATATCGATAAAATGATTCAAAATAGACCTAATCTACCCTGTAAACTTCTATTTTTAGGAGTAGATTGGGTGAGAAAAGGAGGAGACATTGCCCTTCAAGTTGCTAAACAATTAAATCAAAGCGGACTGGCAACAGAATTAACAATTGTTGGATGTCACCCCCCAGCCAGTTCCAATTTACCAGATTTTGTTAATTGTCTAGGCTTCCTGAAAAGAAACACAGAGCTAGAAAAGCAACAATTTAACCAACTCTTAGCCAATACTCATTTCCTAATTCTACCTTCACGCGCTGAAGCGTATGGTCTTGTCTTTTGTGAAGCCAACTCTTTTGCAACTCCTTGTTTAGCAACCAATGTGGGTGGAATTCCAGGCGTTATTCGAGATGATTATAATGGCAAAACATTTTCTCTAGATGCATCTGTCTCAGATTATTGCCAATATATTGCGAACCTCATGTCTAACTATGAAGAGTATCAACAATTAGCCTTTAAATCCTACGCTGAATACCAATCTCGCTTAAACTGGACTGTCACTAGCCAAAAGATTCAAGAACTTCTTGAAGGGTTGCTAGATTAAAGCTAAACAAACTACAAGCTTCACCCTTCAAGTCAGTTGACTGAAAAACTGAACTCTAGCCTGAATATTCCTATTGATAGTTAAGTAGATAGGTCTAATTAAACGTTAAAAACGAGATCGCATTATTTCCCTACATTTAGAGAAATGGAATTAAGATTAAATTGCTGGAGATGATAGCCTACTTTCTCACTTCTGTTGTTCAAACTTT
>NZ_MJGC01000039.1 GCF_001746915.1 Desertifilum tharense IPPAS B-1220 | reverse complement strand
CAAGAGCGATCGCATTTCGCAACACTTCGCCAGTAGAAATCAACGGAATTTGCAACTTTGCGCTTAACCGTTTCCCTTGCGTCCCCCAACTCCCAACTCCCAACTCCCAACTCCCAACTCCCTTCTTCCCCCGCCCCTCAATCCAACTCTCGCCTTCCTTCTAAAGCACGGGCGAGGGTGACTTCATCGGCATATTCCAAATCGCCGCCCATTGGCAAGCCAAAGGCAATTCGAGTCACGCGAGTAAAGGGTTTCAGCAACTGACCGAGATAAAGGGTTGTCGTTTCCCCTTCTACACTAGGGCTAATGGCAATAATCACCTCTTTAGTCTTCTGTTGGTGAACGCGCCGCACTAGGGCCCCAATGGTAAGCTGTTCGGGGCCAATGCCATCCATCGGAGAAATAACTCCCCCTAGAACGTGATACTTGCCGCTATATTCTCGCGTTCTTTCTAAAGCGATGACATCGCGGGAATCTGCAACCACGCAAATGGTTTCATTGTCGCGAGTTGGCTGTCGGCAAATCTCGCAGACGGGTTCGGCTGAAAGGTGAAAGCAGACTTGACATAAGCCGACTTGTTGCTTGGCTTCAATTAGAGCCTCAGCCAAGGCTTTGACTTCAGAATCAGAACGCTTGAGAATGTGGAGGGCAAGGCGTTGGGCAGTTTTAGGCCCCACTCCAGGCAAGCGTTGTAGTTGCTCAATTAAACGAGCTAAAGGGCGCGTGTAAACCGTTGGCGTGCCTCCAAATTATCCTTTTTTATCTTGAACCAAAATTGCCAGATTAGACCGAAGGCAAAGGAATTTTAGGAAAACGCGATCGCACGCTCCAGCAATAGCGCTAAACTATTGTTGATTCAAAGACTTTGTTTGTAATAGACCTGAAGTGACTTTTACGCTGTCAGATAACGCCCATACTGCTCAAGCTTCCGCAATGCGACCCATTTGGCCCGGTCTAATTGAAGCCTATCGCCCCTATTTGCCTGTCACTGAAGCCACCCCGGTTGTGACGTTACTTGAAGGCAATACTCCGTTAATTCCAGCCCCTGCGATTAGCGATCGCATCGGTCGCCAAGTTAAAGTCTACGTTAAATACGACGGACTCAACCCCACAGGCAGCTTTAAAGACCGAGGCATGACGATGGCTGTCACCAAAGCCAAGGAAGCCGGAGCCAATGCCGTTATCTGTGCCAGCACGGGGAACACTTCAGCCGCCGCCGCCGCCTATGCCAAACGGGGCGGAATGAAAGCTTTTGTGCTGATTCCCGATGGTTACGTCGCCCTCGGCAAACTCGCCCAAGCCCTCCTCTACGGCGCGGAAGTGTTAGCCATTAAAGGCAATTTTGACCAAGCCTTAGAAATTGTCCGCGAACTCTCGGATAACTATCCCATCGCCCTCGTCAACTCCGTTAACCCCTACCGTCTCGAAGGTCAAAAAACCGCCGCATTTGAGGTTGTAGACGCCCTAGGCGATGCTCCAGACTGGTTGTGTATCCCCGTAGGCAATGCGGGCAATATCACCGCTTACTGGATGGGATTCTGTCAGTATCATCAAGAACAGAAATGTTCTAAGCTCCCGAAGATGATGGGATTTCAAGCGGCAGGTGCTGCGCCGATTGTTTTGGGTCAACCCGTGGCTCACCCCGAAACCCTCGCCACCGCCATTCGGATCGGCAACCCGGCGAGTTGGGAGAAAGCGATCGCAGCCCAACAAGCCAGCCTTGGGCAATTTAACGCCGTCACCGACGATGAAATCCTCGACGCCTATCGCCTCCTCGCGGCCAGTGAAGGCGTCTTCTGCGAACCTGCTAGCGCTGCCTCAGTAGCCGGTTTGCTCAAAGTCAAAGACCAAGTTCCCACAGGCGCAACCGTCGTGTGCGTCCTCACCGGAAACGGTCTTAAAGACCCCGACACCGCCATTAAACACAGCAATAATCAATTTAAACCCGGAATCGAGCCAACCTTGGCATCGGTTGCCGAAGCAATGGGATTTTGAGATATACATCGAATTGTGAGGATCAATCATCGTGACTCAGTTGCCTGAGCATATCGACTCCCCCCCCATTTCTCAAACCCCCCTCTATCAACTTTGTCTCGCGCAAAAAGCCCGGATGACCGAATTTGCGGGTTGGGAAATGCCCGTGCAATTTAGCGGCATCACCAAAGAACACGAAGCGGTACGCACCCAGGCGGGGATGTTTGATATTTCCCACATGGGCAAGTTCCGCTTTACAGGTGCCCAAGTCGTTGAACAACTGCAAACGCTGGTTCCCTCAGATTTAAGCCGCCTGCAACCCGGACAAGCGCAATATACCGTTTTACTCAACCCCGAAGGCGGCATCCTAGACGACATCATCTACTACCATCAAGGGCAAGACCCCAACACGGGCGAACAGCGGGGAACGATGATTGTGAATGCAGCCACCCGCGTTCGCGATAAGGCATGGCTAGTGGCAAACCTCAATCCCGATTTAATTGTGCTTGAGGATGTTTCCAAAGAACAAGCCTTAATTGCCATTCAAGGACCCCAAGCCGAACGCTATTTTCAACCCGATGTTGAAGCTAACTTATCTTCCCTCAAGCGCTTCGAGCATCTAGAAAGTACCGTCTTTGGTCAACCCGCCTTTATTGCCCGCACGGGTTACACGGGCGAAGATGGATTTGAGGTCATGCTTCCACCCGCAGCCGCCATTGAACTGTGGCAAAAACTCAGCGATGCTGGCGTTACCCCTTGTGGTTTAGGGGCAAGAGATACCCTGCGTCTAGAAGCCGCAATGGCTTTATACGGACAGGATATCGAACAGAACGTAACTCCCTTAGAAGCTGGCTTAGGGTGGCTGGTGCATCTAGACAGCAAAGGCGACTTTATGGGACGCCCGATTTTAGAACAGCAAAAAGCCGAGGGAATTCCTACCCGCCTAGTCGGGTTACAAATGCAGGGGCGTTATATTGCCCGTCACGGCTATCCGGTGATGTTAGATGGCAATATGGTAGGCGAAGTCACGAGCGGGACTCTCTCGCCGACGCTAGGCTATCCCATTGCTTTAGCCTATGTGCCAACTCACCTCGCTAAAGTGGGACAGCAGTTAGGTGTTGAAATTCGGGGTAAAGTTCATTCCGCCGAAGTGGTCAAAAAACCCTTCTATAAAGCGAATACCCAATAAAACTCAACACTCCAACCAATTGCTTTAGGTTGGTTGTACACTTAATGGCTGTTTAAGTTCGCCGATTGTCAGTCTGAGGAAAAATAATGGGTCTTGAATATCCTGATGACCTTAAGTATTTAGATAGCCACGAGTATGTCCGACTCGATGGCGAAATTGCCACCATTGGCATTAGTGCGTTTGCGGTGGATCAATTGGGCGATATTGTGTTTCTGGAATTGCCCGAAGTCGGCGACGCGCTGGAAAAAGGGACAAGCTTTGGCAGTATTGAGTCTGTGAAGGCGGTTGAAGATATGTATGCGCCGATTTCTGGAACGGTTGTAGAACGCAATGATGCTTTGGTTGAAGATCCAGAACAGTTGGCGGACGATCCTTATGGGGAAGGCTGGTTGCTAAAACTGCGAATCACCGATCCCGATGAACTTGATGAGGCGATGGCGGCGGCTGATTATCGCGCTTTGGTAGAAGGGGAATAGCTCAAGCACTCGCGTCTTTTGTGGCTCGTCTAGGCAGAAGCGCAACCCCCACAACCTGAAAAATATTACAAAATATTAATTAGTTGCAATCGCAGGAGTTTCATCTGTGGCCCGCTATAGTCCGCATACTGCTGAAAGTCGCCAGCAACTTCTTCAAGAAATTGGCGTTGAATCGATTGGCGATTTATTGAAAGTTATCCCCCAAGGGTTGCAAGAGGTTGAGTTTGACCTACCAGAGGGCAAATCTGAGTTAGAAGTGCGCCAACTGCTACAAACTCTAGCCGATCGCAATCGCCATTTGGATAGCGCTAGCGCCTTTTTAGGAGCAGGTTGCTATCGTCACTTTATTCCTGCCGCAGTTTGGGCGCTGGTGAGTCGGGGCGAATTCCTCACCAGTTACACGCCTTATCAGCCAGAAGCAGCACAAGGAACGCTTCAGACCATTTTTGAGTTTCAAACTGGAATTGCACGGTTAACGGGGCTACCTGTGGCGAATGCGTCGCTATATGATGGCGCGAGTGCCACGGCGGAGGCAGTGTTGATGGCCTTGCGCTTGCAGAAAAAGCGATCGCACCTGTTAATTGCGGGCAGCCTGCACCCAGAATATCAGGAGTTGCTGGACACTTATCTCAAAGGCTTGGAAGTGACAACCGCCCCGCTTCCCCTAGAAACTTCTGGAAAACTCGATCTGGAGGTTCTCAAGGCTCAACTCACCTCAGAATGTGCGGCTGTTGTGGTGCAATGTCCCAACTTCTACGGCATTATTGAGGATCTAGGAGCGATCGCGCCCATCGTTCACGAAGCCGGGGCTTTATTAATTGTCGTCGTCACCGATCCAACCGCCTATGCGCTGTTGAAAACGCCTGGAGACGGGGGCGCGGATATTGTTGCAGGTGAAGCCCATTGTTTGGGAACGCCTCCCTCCTTTGGGGGTCCCCATTTAGGGATTTTAGCGACTAAATCTGAGTTTATTCGCCAAGTACCAGGACGCCTAGTGAGTATTACTCAAGATGCGCGGGGACAACAGGTGTATACGCTAACCCTACAAACGCGCGAACAACACATTCGCCGAGAAAAAGCGACGAGCAATGTCTGTACCAACCAGTCTTTAATGGCTGCTGCTGCTTCAGTCTACATGGCGCTTTTAGGCCCTGATGGTTTGCGCCAAATTGCCACTAGCAGCGTCCAACTCGCCCATCAAGCCCAAAGCGAAATTGCTAAACTTCCGGGTTATAAACTCCTCTATAACGCGCCCTTTTTCCATGAGTTTGTGATTCAATGTCCCATCTCGGCTCAAGAAGTGGTTAACCGAGGGGTGGCGCAGGGAATTTACCCAGGCGTTCCTTTATCGCGTTGGGAGAAGGATCGCGATCGCGATCTCCTCATCTGCGTTACGGAAATGAATACTACCAGCCAAATTCAGCAGTTAGTTGAATTCCTCGCCAGTATCGCCTAACCGTTCGTTTGGCAAAGGCGGATGAGTAAAAAGCAAAAACTGTTACAGCAAGTTCTGAACAATCCCAAAAATGTTAGCTTCAAAGATATGGTGAGCTTTAGTCGAAGCATTTGGCTTTACCCTAGCCCGTGTCAATGGCAGTCACCATATTTTTACTCATCCAGACATTCCTGAACGGGTTAACATTCAGAGCGTTAAAGGTAACGCTAAATCCTATCAAGTCCGGCAATTTTTAACCTTGGTCGAAATCAACAACTTAGGTTTAGAGGAAGATGTATGAAGGATTACCACATCAATATTTTCTACAGCGAAGATGATGAAGGATACATCGCCGATATCCCCGATTTGCGATTTTGTTCTGCCTTTGGTGAAACCCCTATTCAAGCTCTCCAAGAATTAGAAATCGCCAAACAGATATGGCTAGAAACAGCGCGATCGCAAGGTAAACCGATTCCTCAACCCACCTATCGACCTGTTATAGCAAAGTGCTGAGTGCTGAGTGCTGAGTGCTGAGTTAAAACCGAGTGAGTCTCATGGTTTTGAACAGTTCAGTCTGTCCTAACCTTACTGAGTACAGCTATAAACTCGATTTTGGGTTTATAAAAAAGCGTACCCATTCGATAAGAAGAGGTACGCTTTGTTTTGAGAAAAGCCCCAGAATTTTATCTTCTGGGGACTTTTCTAGTTTGAAGACGATTATTCTAAATCATCCTCATCGACACCATCATCAATCATCAGGTCATCATCATCCAAGAACGAATCGCCCCGACGACCGCGACCAAAGGATTCACCCTCATTAACCGGGCCGCGTGCGAAGTTATCGAAACCGCCATCTAGACGATAGGAACGAGCGGTGCGATCGTCAAGCACTACATCCTTGAGATCGTCCTCATACTCATTAAAGCCGGGATAATCCCCACCCATATCATCCAGCGTTGGAGCCGGTTCTTCGTAAGCATTGAAGCCCGTTCCCGCAGGAATCAAGCGTCCGATGATCACGTTTTCCTTCAGACCGCGCAACCAATCCGACTTACCTTCAATTGCCGCTTCCGTCAGTACCCGCGTTGTTTCTTGGAAACTCGCCGCCGAGATAAAGCTATCCGTATTCAAGGACGCCTTCGTAATCCCTAACAGCACGGGTTCGTAACTGGCAGGCGCACCTCCAGTAATCGCCATTGCTTCATTCACCTGCTGAACCTGGTAGAGTTCCACTAGTTCGCCCGGAAGCATCGTGGTATCGCCCCCATCATCCACCCGCGCCTTAGAAGTCATCTGGCGGACAATCACCTCAATGTGTTTATCGGAAATATCAATCCCTTGCGATTGATAAACCGATTGCACCTCGTTAACCAAGAAGGTTTGCACCTGTTGCAACCCGGCTAAGGCTGCCTCATGGTCGCTTTGGCCCATTGAGTGATGCAGGCGGAAGAAGACTTCCAGAATTTGGTGCGGGTTTGCTGGGCCATCCGATAGCGGTTGTGCCGCCGCCACTTGCGACCCATCGAGCAAGATCGCATTTTGTCCCGGTGTTAGCGGATAATCGGTCAGCGTCCCGTCTTCTTCCATCACCTTCACCGAGACGCTTTCGTCTTCGCTGTAGATGACTTGAGCAACCCCCGGACGCTCTGCCAAAACGCAAGCTTCCTTGGGTTTGCGAGCTTCTAGCAGTTCTTCAATCCGAGGCAAACCTTGGATGATGTCCCCGGTTTTCGCCCGTTCAAACACCAGCAACACCAGGTTATCGCCCCGCTGTACCAAGTCGCCATCATCAATATGTAGGATGGCTCCAGGCGACACGCGGTAAGGACGTGCAATCCGCAGCGTCACTTGGTTGTCTTCAACCTTCACCACTAGACCGGATTCCGATAGGCTAACGCCTGGTGCCACTTCATTTAAGCCAGCGACTAATAGGTCGCCCTTGTTGGCCGTCGGTTTGTTGCCTTGGGTGTCAATGGTAATCAAATCGGCGCTGCGAACGATCAGAACCCGACGAACGGCTTCGCCCCCTTCTTTAATCCCGCGCACTTCGCCCGCTTCCTTACACAGGATTTCGGTACGAGCAACCACAGCACCCGGATCGATTTGTTCGCCATCGCTGACCAGCAGGCGGGTGTTGGTGCTGCCTTGGGTGGGGTCAGCAGCGACATCGCGACGAATAATCAGCGATTCTAAAATCACCAACTGCAAGCGACGGCTGTCCGGATCGTCTGGATCGGGAATCAGTTCAATGTCTGCGGCTAAGTCGATGGAGGAGCGAGACTCTTTGGTGGTTGCTGGAACCGCCCGTTCTGTCTCTCCTTCTCCGGTTTCGTTTAAAGCCGTTTTATCGAGTTCTAGAACCAGTTGCGTCCGTAGGAGTTCTAACCCTTCTACGGATTTGACGCGCTCGCCATCTTTATAAGAGAGGCGCTGAACGGATCGCAGGCGAATTAAACCGCCGTTGTCTTGAGACGATTCTTGAGAAGGAACGCTCGGTTCGTCGGGAACGTGGAACTCCGTGACGGGTCGGAAGAGGATGGCCGGGCCTTCTGGGGTTTCGACCGATTCCACGTAGCGCAGTTCGTTGAAGGTAATGCCGCTGAGGACTTCTTCACCTGGATGAATGATGCTTTCTTCCTTGGGAATGTTTTGATCGCCCGGTTCGATCATGTGCAGGTCGCCCGGTTTGATCACGATTTCCCGAAGAATATCGTTTTTCTGGGTTACTTCAACAACGCCGCTGCTTTGGCAGAAGATGTCTTTCACCACTTCGGTTCCGGCTTCGACAAATTGCCCGTCTTCTACCATCAACAAGGAGATGTCCTTGTTAACTTCGTGGCTTTCTTCGGGAATCCACAGCAGGGTACCGCCTTGGGTAACTTCATAACCCTGTTTGGCTTTGCCGCGTTTGGCTTCTACTCCGGCATATTTGATGATGCCGCCCGTGCTGGTGCGGTAGGTATCGTCAATCAGTTCCGCCACCACTTGGTTGTTGGTGACTTTGGTGCCGGGAGTGGCTTTTAAGGAGAAGCGCTGATTGTCAGAGGAGACAATAATGTATTGCTCTTTGCCTTGGGTGGAGCTAACTTCAACGCGGGCTTGATCGAGCAGAACGCTAGCGGTGATAATTTCGATTTCGCGGCCGCTCTTACCGGGTTCGGGTTCTCCTAACAGACGGACAATCCCACCGTGTTCGGTACGGATGTTGGTCTCAGCTATAACGGAGTTGGTTTCTACTTTTGAGCCGTTTTTAACGACGGGTTCGGCTCCTGGGGGCAGGTTGTAGACTTCCCCAGAGAGAATCCAGATCAAGCCGCCGCCGCGTGCAATCCGGGTGGTGTTGCCTTGGCGATCGCGTTTTTCTTCTGGCAGAATATCCGCAAATTGGACTTCTCCAGCCAAGTCTGTGGCCACGTCTTTCGTCGCTTTTTCGGTACTCCGCTGTACGTTCCGGCTAGAGGACGGCACGTTGACGAGCAATTGACCGGCGGTGACTTCGCTACCATCTTTGACGAGCAGGGTTGCCCCCATTGGGATGGGAATTTCGTGGCGGTTCACGGTGGAGAGTTTGCCGTCGGCGGGATCGCTTGCGCCTTTAGTGGTAGCGGTTCCAGAGGATTCGCTCACCATCAAGATCAGCTTGGCCCCTGCCGAATCGACAAATAATTCTTCCTCGCCGCGCACGTTGCGGACTTTGCGAGTTTTCAGTTTTTCAAAGCGAATGGTGCCATTACAGGGGGCGAGGATTTGCCGCGCGGCCCCGGCGAAAACGCCTCCCGTGTGGAACGTCCGCATGGTGAGCTGGGTACCGGGTTCGCCAATCGATTGAGCGGCGATAATGCCGACGGCTTCGCCTAAATCAACCATCTTGGCGTGAGCCAAACTCCAGCCATAGCAGTGCTGGCAGACCGAACGCGCGGCTTCGCAAGTCAGGGGCGATCGCACCATCACTTGCTCAATCCCCGCTTGACCAATCGCGATCGCCAACTCATCGCAAATATCTTGATTGCGTCTGGCAACGACTGTCACTCCATCAATCTCAGCGCTCAAAACTTCGCCCGTGCGCGGATCGATGGCATCTTCAGCTAAAACGCGACCTAACAGGCGGTCTTTGAGGGGAATCAAAACGCGATCGCCATCGCGCATCGGCTGTACCGGAATTCCGCGCGTTGTCCCGCAGTCAATTTCCCGAATAATCACATCCTGGGAAACATCCACCAAACGCCGCGTCAAGTAACCCGAATCCGCCGTTCTCAGCGCCGTATCGACCAACCCCTTGCGGGCCCCGTAAGAAGAAATAATATACTCCGTAACGGTTAGCCCTTCCCGGAAATTCGTCTTAATCGGTAAGTCAATAATTTCCCCTTGAGGGTCAGCCATCAAGCCGCGCATCCCCACCAACTGCCGCACCTGGGAAATATTGCCTCGCGCCCCAGAAAATGCCATCATGTACACAGAGTTCAGCGGATCGGTTGCCCGGAAATAGCGCACCACTTCATCTTTGAGCGCTTCGCTGGTACTATTCCAAGTATCAATAACCCGTTGGAACCGCTCAACCTCAGTAATTTCGCCTCGCGTATACCGCGCTTCTGTTGTCCGAATTTGAGCTTCAGCCGCTTCTAGCAACTGCCGTTTAGACGGCGGCACCTGCAAGTCATCAACGCTAATCGAAACGCCGGCTCTCGTTGCATAGTGGAAACCCAACTCTTTGAGGTCGTCTGCCATTTGGGCAGTCCGTGCCGTTCCATAATGGGTAAAAGCCCAGGCGATTAGCTTCTTCAGTTGACCTTTATCAACGACCCGATTCCGAAAAATCAGTTTATCTGTCATTTGTCTGTAATCCGTTGTCAATTGGCACTCTTGGGAAGCGCGCTCGATCTATAGGTACCCTTGCAGCCTGCTGCGCTTGGGGCTGCTTGACGATTCAAGGATGAGCGACGACGAGTTGTTCAGCTCGATTCCTGAAAGGATCGCTCTGGTCGAATCGCCATCCGGTTGCAGAAAAGAGCGATTCTGGAGGCAACCCCCTAAATTAATCGGTCGGTTGCCTTACCCATCGCTTGCCCGGTTAGGCAAGGGCGTCTTGAATCGTCTTGTTGAAAATAATCCGTCCAGGCGTTGTCCGAATATACTGAGAAATTAAATTTCCCTCTGCATCTTCGCGACGGCGACGGTATTTATAGATTTTTGTCACCGTCCCATCGCCTAACTCTTCGGTTTGTAAAGGGTTCAAATCCGCCTCATCCGATTCAACCTGACCATCAAAGCGCACCCAGATATAGGCGTGTAAATCCACTTGTTGCTGTTCGTAAGCCACGATCGCATCATCTAGCGAGGCAAAATAGCGATTAATCCCTCTTTCTGCCTTCTGGTTTTCTGCGGTCAAGTAATAACAGCCCAAAACCATATCTTGGCTTGGCATAACAATCGGTCGCCCGGTTGCCGGAGACAGAATATTATTCGAGGCCAACATCAGCAATCTCGCTTCGGCCTGGGCTTCTAGCGATAAGGGAACGTGAACCGCCATTTGGTCGCCGTCGAAGTCCGCGTTAAATGCCGGACAAACTAGGGGATGCAATTGAATCGCACGGCCTTCTACCAGAATGGGTTCAAACGCTTGAATCCCCAAACGGTGAAGCGTCGGCGCGCGGTTCAGCATCACGGGGTGTCCTTCAATGACCTCTTCTAGAACATCCCAGACGCTCGAATCGCCCCGTTGAATTAACTTCTTGGCGGCCTTGATATTATTGACCAATCCTTGACGGATTAAGCGATGAATCACAAACGGCTGAAACAGTTCAATCGCCATTTCGCGAGGCAAACCGCACTGATGAATTTTCAGCTTTGGCCCCACGACAATTACTGAACGACCGGAGTAGTCTACCCGTTTTCCGAGCAGGTTTTGCCGGAAACGACCTTGCTTCCCTTCGATAATATCGGAGAGCGACTTCAGCGGGCGGTTGTTTGCCCCCACCACAGTTCGGCCCCGACGACCGTTATCAATCAAAGCATCAACGGCTTCTTGCAGCATCCGCTTTTCGTTGCGGACGATAATTTCGGGGGCGAGAATTTCCTGAAGTCGGGCCAGACGATTATTCCGGTTAATAACGCGACGGTAGAGGTCATTTAAGTCGCTAGTGGCAAACCGACCGCCATCAAGCTGTACCATTGGGCGCAAGTCGGGGGGAATGACGGGCAGAACATTCAGCACCATCCATTCCGGTTTCGCACCTGTGGCCACAAAGTTGTCGATTACGCGCAAGCGTTTGATCAACTTGGCGCGTTTCTGTCCTTTTGCCGTGCCGATTTCTTCGCGTAGCTTTTCTGCTTCTTCCTCTAAATTAATATCGGCCAGCAGGCGTTCTAACGCTTCAGCACCAATGCCAACTTCGACCCCTTCCATTTGAGAATCTTCGCTATAAAGCTGATCCTCAATTTCCATCCATTGGTCTTCGTTGAGCAGTTGCTTGTAGCTTAGATCCGAGACATTGCCCGGATTCAAGACCACATAGGCGTTAAAGTATACGATTTGCTCGACATCCCGCAGGGGCATATCTAGCAGAATCGACATATAACTTGGAATGCCTTTGAGGTACCAAACATGGGTGACAGGTGCGGCCAGCTTAATATAGCCCATGCGGTGACGCCGCACCCGCGATTCAGTGACTTCAACGCCGCAGCGTTCGCAGACAATTCCTCGGTGTCTGACCCGCTTATACTTGCCGCAATGGCATTCCCAATCTTTCGCCGGGCCAAAGATGCGTTCGCAAAATAAACCGTCCATTTCCGGCTTTAAAGTCCGGTAGTTAATGGTTTCCGGTTTAGTCACTTCTCCCACAACCGTACCGTTGGGAAGGGTTCTTTCTCCCCACTGCCGAATTCGCTCCGGAGAGGCAATACCAATTTTTACATAGTCGAAACGCTGTTCTAGCTGATTTCTCATGGAAATTCTCAATTCACTCTTGCTGTTGGGGAACGCTCTGACTCAAAGGAAAGGAGACTTAGGCGCGGGCGGTCGTCAATGAGCAAACGGGTAGAGGCAAGGGGGAGTTATTATCCCCCTTGAGGTTGTCATGCGCTTAGTCTTCGTCTTCGACGCCTAACTCTTCTGGGGTAATGGATTCGTAGGTGGGACGGTTTGGCGATCGCCGAGAGTTCACGTCAGCCATCAAATCGACTTCCACATCTCCGGCGGTACCATCTTCCCGCGTTTCCACCTTATGAACGGCAATATCCAGACACAGCGACTGCAATTCGCGCATCAACACCTTAAAGGATTCGGGCGTTCCCGGACGGGGAATCGCCTTCCCTTTAACAATGGCATTTAAGGCTTCGTTGCGTCCTTGCATATCGTCGGATTTCACCGTCAATAACTCTTGCAGGGTATAAGCTGCCCCAAACGCTTCTAGGGCCCAAACTTCCATTTCTCCAAAGCGCTGTCCGCCTTGTTGGGCTTTACCGCCCAAGGGTTGCTGCGTAACCAGCGAGTAAGGACCAGTGGAACGGGCGTGAATCTTATCGTCAACCAAGTGAACCAGTTTCAGCATATAAGCTTTACCCACGGTTACGGGTCGATCGAAGGGTTCCCCCGTGCGGCCGTCAAACACTTGGGTTTTACCGGGATGATCGGAGTTAAATAACCAGTCATAACCCGTTTCATCAGCAGCCTCTTGAAGCTTGCCATGCACGGTTTCGCGGGACATTTGGTCGCCGTGCATTTCATCAAACGGCACCACCTTAAAGCGTTTTTCCAGATTTTCGCCCGCCCAGCCCAAGAGACATTCAAAGACTTGACCGACGTTCATCCGCGAAGGGACGCCCAGGGGGTTGAGGACGATATCCACAGGTCTGCCATCGGGTAAGTAAGGCATATCTTCAATCGGCAGAATCCGAGAGATAATCCCCTTATTACCGTGGCGACCCGCCATTTTATCCCCAACTTGGATTTTCCGCTTCTGAGCCACATAGACGCGGACGACCATGTTGGCACCGGGGGGCAGTTCGTCGCCTTGTTCGCGAGTAAACACCCGCACGTCAACAACGCGACCTTTTTCGCCGTTGGGAACGCGCAAGCTGTTATCGCGCACGTCTCTGGCTTTTTCCCCGAAGATGGCTCGCAGGAGTTTTTCTTCTGGGGGCTGATCCGATTCACCTTTAGGGGTGACTTTCCCCACCAAGATGTCGCCCGCTTCTACCCAAGCCCCGATGCGGATAATGCCATCTTCATCGAGTTGTCGCAAGGCGTCTTCCCCGACGTTGGGAATTTCGCGGGTAATTTCTTCAGGGCCGAGTTTGGTTTGACGCGCTTCGATTTCGTACTTCTCGATGTGAATGGAGGTGTAGATATCGTCATACACCAACCGTTCGGAAATCAAAATCGCGTCTTCGTAGTTGTAGCCTTCCCAAGGCATATAGGCGACCAGGATGTTTTGGCCGAGGGCGAGTTCTCCGCCTTCAGTCGCCGAACCATCCGCCAGCACTTGACCCGATTTCACTTTGTCGCCAACGCGAACAATGGGGCGTTGGTTCAAGCAGGTATCTTGGTTTGAGCGCTGATACTTCTGGACTTCATAAGCGATTTCTTCCGGGGCGGCTGAGGGGGTTTCGTCGTCTTTGCGTGCCGTTCTGACGCGAATTTGCGTCGCATCCACGTAGGTGACTTCGCCGTCGTATTTAGAGATAATCACCATCCCGGAGTCTCTGGCTGCTTGGGCCTCTAGTCCGGTTCCCACGAGGGGGCGTTCGGGCTTGAGCAGGGGAACGGCTTGACGTTGCATGTTAGAACCCATCAGCGCCCGGTTAGCGTCGTCATGCTCCAGGAAGGGGATCAAGGAGGTGGCAACGGAGATAATTTGTACCGGGGAAACTGCCACATAGTCCACTTGGTCGGGGCTGGTAGTGGTGAATTCCTGACGGTAGCGAACGGGGATGATGTCGCCCAAGATTTTCCCCGCTTCGTCGGTGGGGATGTCGCCAGGGGCAACGCGCAGGTCGTCTTCTTCGTCTGCGGTCATGTAGGCGGGAAGGCGATCGCGCAGAACGCGACCCGTTTCCACCGGATAAAATGGGGTTTCGATAAACCCATACTGGTTAACGCGGGCATGAGTTGCCAAGGAACCAATTAACCCGGCGTTAGGTCCTTCAGGGGTTTCAATCGGACAAATCCGCCCGTAGTGGGAGGGGTGAATGTCGCGGACGGCAAACCCGGCCCGTTCCCGCGTGAGACCGCCCGGTCCTAGGGCTGAGAGGCGGCGTTTGTGGGTTAATTCCGCTAAGGGGTTGGTTTGATCCATGAACTGGGACAGTTGCGATGAACCAAAGAATTCCTTAATGGCTGCTACTAAGGGTTTGGGGTTAACCAGGGAGGTGGGGGTGAGATGTTCGGCGTCGGAAACGGTCATCCGTTCGCGGATAATCCGTTCTAGACGGTTTAAGCCAACGCGGACTTGGTTTTGCAGGAGTTCGCCTACGGAACGGACGCGACGGTTCCCCAAGTGGTCGATATCATCGATGCTGCCGATATCGTATTCCAGGTTGATCAGGTAATCGATCGCCGAGAGGATGTCTTCTGGGGTGAGGACGCGTTTGGTTTCCGGAACGTTGAGGTGCAATTTTTTGTTGAGTTTGTATCGCCCAACTTTGCCGAGGTCGTACCGTTTGGGGTCAAAAAAGCGCGATTCGAGTAACTGCGCGCCGCCGGTGACGGTGGGGGGTTCGCCCGGTCGCAATTTGCGGTACAGTTCCATTAAGGCGTCTTCGTCGGAGTAGTCGCCTTCTTTGTCGATGGTTTTTTGGAAGTAGTCGGGGTGGCGGAGGGCGTCGAGAATTTCGTTGGTACTCAGTCCCAAGGCTTTAAGCAGGACTTGGGCGGAGAGTTTGCGGGTTTTGTCGATCCGCACCCAGACTAGATCGTTTTTGTCGGTTTCAAATTTTAGCCACGCGCCTCGGTTGGGAATTAAGGAGGCGTTGTAGGTGCGGCGACCGTTTTTGTCGGTTTCGGATTTGTAATAGACTCCGGGCGATCGCACGATTTGGTTGACGATCACGCGCTCTGCGCCGTTAATGATAAAGGTGCCGCGATCGGTCATCAACGGCAGTTCGCCGATGAAGACTTCTTGCTCGATCATGGTACCCGCTTCTTTGTTAATCAGACGAGTCGGCACGTACATTTGCACGGCGTAGGTAGCATCCCGCCGTTTCGCTTCGTCAACTTCGTACTTCGGACGCTTGAGTTTGTAGTCTTTGCCAATAAAATGTAACTCTAGCTTGCCCGTGTAGTCGGATATGGGAGAAAAACTATCTAGCTCCTCGATCAGTCCTTCTTCTAGAAACCAGCGGAAGCTTGCCCGCTGAATCTCGACGAGGTCTGGCAACATGTGTTGCACGGGTGCAGGAATGGTCGTCTGATTCATAAGAAATTTTGTTTCCAGGCTGGGTAACAATATTCATCGGCAAAATAGGGAATTTGGGATGGGGACGGCCGCAGCCAAGTCCCTATCTTCCATTCCCCATTTTGGTTTATCAAATTGTGATTGGATTGCTCCAAGGTAACGAGTGCTATCAATTTTTCGGTTGGGCTGCCTCATCTTGGGATGGGGTTCGGCGAGGAGATTGTTGACCGTCAATGGCTGGGTCGTGCGACTCGAAACGGTCTGAGGGACATCCACGCATAACGGCAATCCACTATTATAATTTATTTTTACTCCTTTGTCCAAGACTGGGCCAATAAGGGCGAATCTGAGAGCGTTAGCTGAGGTAAGCCAAACAACGAGCGAGCGTTTTCTGTGGTTTGCCGAGCTAACGTTTCTAAGGAGACTCCGCGCAGATGAGCCACTTGTTCGGCCACATGGCGGACGTAGGCGGGTTCGTTGCGTTTGCCGCGTTTGGGAACCGGAGCAAGAAAGGGGCAATCAGTTTCAATTAAGAGGCGATCGCTCGGACAGATTTGACAGGATTCCTGAATCTGAGTCGCCTTTTTGAAGGTGACTGTACCGCTAAAACTAATGTAAAAACCCAAATCTAAAAACCACTGCGTTTCTTGAGGTTCTCCTCCCCAGCAATGCATCACGCCCCGCACCTCTCCAATCCTATCCCAAAAATTACGGAGTTGATCGGCTAAGGCTGCGGCTGCATCTCGACAGTGAATAATAACCGGCTTCTGGAGGGCATGGGCCATTTCTAACTGCGCCCAAAATGCCTGCTGCTGTTGCGAACGATTGTCCGCTTTATAAAAGTCTAGCCCAGTTTCGCCAATTGCGACAATCTTCGGATGAGATTGAGCCAGTTGGCGAAGTTGATGGGCTAATTCCGGCGTCCATCGATCGGCCTCTAGCGGGTGCAGTCCCACAGCAAAATATAATTCGCGAAAGCGATCGGCTAATGCGGCTAGGCTGGGATACTCATCTGGGGTCACGCAAGAATGAACGAGCTGCACGACTCCGGCAGCTTGCCAGCGATCGCGCGTTGCTTCTAGATCCGACTCAAACGTCGAAAAATTGACATGGACGTGAGTATCAATCAGTTGCATGAGAGAATTTGAGGAGTTCTTCTAAGCGTTGGCTGCATTCTCCCACACCGACTGCAAGCAGTACAGTGTGGGCGTTCAGGCGAGTTTGCGAACCCCATTGAGTGAGGTTCTCTCCTCCCTCTCTTGCAAACGGCGGCTCGATTGGTTAAGCCGCAGCATTCCGGCGTTTTCTGGACGCCCCCAAGTGGCGATCGCCCTTGAGAACGCTCAGGAAGCTGTTGACACGGGCGCTTCCACTTTTTTAAGCGCTTTGGCCAAACGGGCTTTTTTGCGAGCGCCATTGTTAGAGTGAAAAACACCCCGCTTGACCGCCTTGTCAATGCGGCTGTAGGTATCGGACATGAGAGTTTGTACCTCTTGCTTGGCTTCTGGGCTTTGAGAAGCCGCATAGGTGTCTAAAGCCGCAAAAAACTTCTTCATCAGCGTTCTGACGCTAGACTTATAAGCTTTATTGCGGAGACGATTTCGTTCAGCAATCTGAACGCGTTTAACGGCAGACTTAATATTAGGCACGGCTCAACTAGAAATAATCGCTTTTAGGTTGATGGTGATGCACATAGCATCAGATCGTTTAATATAACATTTGTTGATCTGCAATGAGATTAGCTGAAACACGAAAATCCACGTTAAGCTAGAGAAGCGAGTACGGGTTAGCCTGGTAGCTGATTTAGCCCAGGGTGTCTGAAGATCCGTCCGCCAACGGTTTATTCCTAGAAAGGCCATTGTCCTATCCATGCTGCGAATCATTACTCAGCGGGCTGATGCAGAAGCTGAACTGCGGCGCATCTGCGATCGCACCCAAGACGAGCAAGTCGTGCACAAGGAAGCGACCGTTCGGGAAGTGCTTCAGACGGTGAAACGACAAGGCGATCGCGCCTTACTGCACTACACAGCCGAATTTGACCAAAAAACGCTAAAAGTCGAAGAATTGCGCGTTAGCGGTTCAGAACTCGACGCGGCTTACCAACAAGTCAACAAAGACTTACTGGATGCGATTCAACTCGCTTGTCGTCAAATCGAAGCCTTTCACCGCCAACGCGTCCCGAAATCTTGGGTTCAGTTTGGCACCGATGATATTGTGTTGGGTAAGCGGTATACGCCAGTCGATCGAGCGGGAATTTACATCCCTGGCGGTCGAGCCGCTTATCCGAGTACCGTCCTAATGAATGCCATTCCCGCCAAGGTCGCAGGCGTTCCCCGAATTGCGATGGTAACGCCACCCGGTAGCGAAAAGGGGATTAACCCGGCTGTCCTCGTCGCCGCTCAAGAGGCAGGCATTCAAGAAATTTATCGGGTTGGGGGCGCTCAAGCGATCGCGGCCCTGGCCTACGGCACCGAAACCATCCCCAAGGTAGATGTTATCACCGGGCCAGGTAACATTTATGTCACCCTGGCGAAAAAACTCGTCTACGGCACCGTCGGCATTGACTCCCTAGCCGGCCCTTCGGAAGTCTTAATTATTGCCGATAGCGGCGCGAACCCCATCCATGTAGCCACCGATATGCTCGCTCAAGCCGAGCATGACCCCTTGGCTGCCGCCATCTTACTCACCCCAGACTCCGCCCTAGCGCGGAAAGTCGCCGCCGAAGTCGAGCGCCAACTGGTCAACCATCCCCGCCGACTCCTGACCGAAAAAGCGATCGCCCATTACGGTCTGGTGGTTGTCGTCAGTTCCCTAGCAGAAGCCGCCGAACTGTCCAATCAGTTTGCGCCAGAACACCTCGAACTCGAAATTACTGAACCGTGGGATCTGGTGAATCAAATTCGCCATGCCGGAGCAATTTTCCTGGGTTACTCCACCCCAGAAGCCGTCGGCGACTATCTAGCCGGCCCTAACCATACCCTACCCACCTCTGGCGCAGCTCGTTACGCCTCTGCCTTGGGTGTAGAAACCTTCCTCAAACACTCCAGCTTGATCCAGTATTCTCCAACTGCCCTCAACAAGATGGGGAATGCCATTATTACCTTAGCGGAGACTGAGGGGTTAAACTCCCACGCCGACTCCGTACGCTTGAGAATTGAAAATCGAACTGACGATGCTTAGGTAGCCTCGTGAAGGGGAGATTTACCCCAAGCCTTCCCGCTCTCACCGCACGCAGAGCCATCAAGGGGTTAGCTGGCTAACGTTCGCCTCATCTTTTCAGTTCAAAAGAAGCGACCCATCGCTGAATAGATTGAGCCGGGAAAACTTACGGGTTTTTCAGCTTATTCTAGATCAGAACAAGGGTGTCAAATCGACCCTTAAGAAGCGATTCGCTTTAATTTTGAGGAGAGATCGAGTGATCGAAACAATTTTAGTTGCAATGGCGTTAGATCGGTCGGCTGCCACCGATAAAGTTTTTCAGACTTTACAACAAATTCAACTGCAACCCGATGCCAAAGTCATTTTGGCTCATATTTTGCTGCCGCCCGAAAGGCAATCCGAGCAAGCGGCCGATAAACCGCATTTTGGCGCTGAGGAGTCGCCTTACCGAGAAATTGAGAAACAGCTAGAAACCTATCAGCAACAGCTCTCTTGCACGAGCAAGATTGAAATTGCCACCGGAGATCCAGCCGAAGAAATTATTCGTCTTGCGAATATTCATCAAGCGAACTTAATTATTATCGGCAGTCGCGGTTTAACCGGAGTTAAACGCATTTTAGAAGGCTCGGTTAGCACCCAGGTTGTAGAGGATGCCACCTGCTCGGTACTCGTCGTTAAGCCTTAAAAACTCCTCATCCGGCTGTTGAGTTCAGTTCAGAATGCAATGGTAAGAAGACGCTAAAACAGGTTTTACCATTGCTACTGCCCACTTCAATTAAACCGCCTAAATGTTCGGTTAGCTTTTTCACTAAAGCCAGTCCCAGTCCAGTCCCGCCTTGTTTCCAGGGGTCAGCGCGGGGAATCCGGTAGAATTTATCAAAAATGCGCGATCGCTCGCTGGGGGCAATCTCCACGCCTGTATTCACAATTTGGAACAGCAGATTGCTCGCTTGCACGCTCACGGCTACGATAATTCGTTCTCCGGGTGGCGTATATTTACAAGCATTATTGAGTAATTCTGCTAAGATGCGTTCTAAACCTGGAGCATTAGAACATAGGGTCGGCAGATCGATCGACATCTCAAGCTGTAAGCTTTGCTGGCGATTATTAGCCCTCACCTGAAACGGTTTGATGACTTGGGGGAGAAACTCGCTGAGGTTGATGGGTTCTAGGCTTAGGGGTTGATCGCGAGTATCGAGCCGTTGGAGATCCAAAAGGTCATTAATTAAGCTAATTTCCCGCTCGCACTCATACTGAAGAATTTGCAGGTAGTGAGCAATGCGCTTTTGATTTTGTTCGTTGGTACTGACGATTAAGTTAGACAACGCCATTGTCGATAGGTTATGAATCGCCATTTTCATATTGGTGACAGGCGTTCTGAGTTCGTGGGGAACCGCGCTTAGAAAATCATCCTTAAGTCGATTAATGCGGGCTAATTCTTCCACTTGAGCCACTGACGCTTGAAAGAGACGCGCTTGACGAATGGCGATCGCGCATTGAGTCGCGACCTGCTGCACCAAGCGAATCTCCCGTTCGCTAAACTCATAAGCCGCATCGTTTACCAGCCACAAATCGCCTAAGACGCCTCGATCGTCAAAAATGGGACAAACCAGCATCGAGACTGGACCGCGATCCTCATTAATCAGCAACGAGCAAAATTGAAAATACTCGCCTTGGAGCAACTGACAATAGAGTTCGGGAAACTTGCCTAACTCCTGCACGCGTCCGTAAATGGGTGGAATCTTCTTATTTTCATCAGTTTTCACGAATTCCGAACAAACTGTAGAAGTCCCCTGTTCCAAATCGTATAGCGCCGCATTACAGCCCTTAAGATTTAAAACCTGGGTTAGCTCGCGCACCGCAGTTTGCCAAATTTGAGTTTCATCAAGCAAGCTATCGCGGACTTTATCGGTAATCAGCTTGAGCATTGCCTCAAATTCTAAGGCCTTTTGCAGTTGAGCCGTCCGTTCTTGAACCTGAGCCTCCAATTGGCTGTTGAGTTGTTGAACTTGCTGGTAGAGTTCCGACTGTTGAATGGCGATCGCCAACTGCATCGCTAGCGCCGCAAGTAAATCAATTTCCGGTTGCTGCCATTGCCGAGGCGAGCGACAATGATGAGCGATCAACAGCCCCCAAAGCTGTTTCCCTCGGAAAATAGGGATAGCCAGATGCGCTTGAATTTGTAACTGAGCCAGCAGTTCTTCAGACGGTTCGACTAAAACGCTTTCGCCGCTTTCAATGAGGGCTTCCAAGCCAGAATTTTGATAGGGCTGAACGTACTTTTGGAACAAGCTTGCCTCGGTTTCCGGTAACTCCCATCCCGATGCCAGCGATTTTGCTGCCAGCATCCCTTGCCCATCAGATTCAAAGCGATAAATCGCCACGCGATCGGTCTGGAGAAATTCCCGCACGTCTTGAACCGTCATTTGGAGAATTTCCTCAAGATCGAGCGACTGACAGATGCGTTGCTGCATCTTCAGCATGAGTCGCTCGCGTTCCGTCTGCTGCCAGTACATTTTGAGAGAGTTTAAGGGGGTTGGCAACGTTTTGTTGATGAGAGAATTGAACTAATTGTGACATCCTCTCACACCAAATCGGAGATTGTGGTGTGGGCTTCCCAACATCACTGCTGGGCATTCCTAGTTTTTCTCTTTCGAGATTTCGTCACTTCTTGAACCGGGGAAAGCCAAACCCCCTGTTTTGGAAATAGTTCCAAGCCTCATGCAATCTACGAATTGTAGTTTGCAGAACTTGAGAAGGCGCTGCACCCAACAAGGGGAATTCTTTCTTGGCTTTGGGAAGTGCGTTTTGTTGGGCGTAATAGGTGGGAAATGGCTGGTCGGCTGGAATGATGTATTCACGTTCCAAAGAACAGCGATCCCAACTACCAGATCGCGAGTTTACCCAATCCTTGATTTCTCGCAATGCGTAGTTGTACACCTTGCGAGAGATTTCCAACCAGTGAAGCATTGTCTGCTCTTGGGTGGCGTCGGGATAAATTCGCTCTTCAGTAGTTGACGATTAGAGTCATGAAACTGATTCTAACTCGAAGACATTGGTCTACAAACCTAGATGGGTTGCTGATTTGACCGGGGTTGACCGGATAAAATCAGCTTGGGGGATGTCAAGGTATCCCCCGCTGACCAACAGTAAGGTTCAGACGAGGAACCGATCGCCTCCCCCAAACCCCCAACACAAGTTAATCGCTGTTAAATTTGTTGCACACCTGATGACCTCAACTTACCCCTAATCGGGTGAAAGCGATCCTAAAATCTTTCTCTAGAGATGCGATCGCGCCTGTCGCTAACCCTTACAATTCTCCTCGATCTGCTTGAAATCCAGAAAACCTGGAACCCAGCATCATTTTGTCGAGAATTATTGAGCAAATCTCGCTGAATCCCGTAAAATTTCGCACAAACACTCCGATGAGCTAAAGATCGCTCTTAGTATTCTTATAGAGCAACGTGGTTGTTCTCTTGGCTCAATTGTCATTTATCCATCGCCATGATTACCTGCCCCAACTGCGCGCATCCTAACCCCGATACGGCTAGCCATTGCGAGGCGTGCTATACACCCCTTCCAGAAATGGTGCCTTGTCCTCAATGCGGGGCAAGCGTTTCCGGGGGAGCTGAATTTTGCGGTCAATGTGGCTCCCCGGTCGCGCCTGAGATCGCGATCGCTCAAAATGTGCCACCAACCTTTATTAATTCGCCCTCAGCCATGCCTGCTGTCGATCCGGCTAGTCTGGGTACCGAATTACCAGCAACAGCCCTTAACGCCCCCGGAGCAGCCGCTCGACCCCCCCTCAATGCGCCCACCCAGTTGCAGACTTTCTGCGCTCGGCTGCTGCATATCCAAACCAACACTAAAATTGAGTTACCCCCTCACTTAAGCGTTATTCATATTGGCAAGCCCAACGATCGCATTCCCCCCGATGTTGATGTCTCGAACCTGCCCGATGCAGACGTAGTTTCCCGGATTCATGCCGATCTGCGCGTAGAAGGCGGCATTTATTTTTTAGAAGATATTGGTAGCACCAATGGCACATATGTCAATAATTTACCCTTGCGAACCGGCGATCGCTATCGTTTGCGCCCTGGCGATCGCATCTCTTTAGGCAAAGGCGATAAAGTCAGCTTTTTATTCCAAATTGACCCATCCCCTTAACCCGACCCTGCCCTGTTCACCCAATCAAGAATCGTGCTATCTCTAAAAAAGCACGCTCTGCCTAACCAATGCCAACGCCCGCGCGATCGCGCCCAACGCTTGCAGCCCAATTCCCAAAAATGCCCCGTATTTCTTGACAGTTGAGGAAGAAAACCCATGCTGATTTGTCCCCAATGTCAATTTGAGAATTCTGACGCCAACAAGTTTTGCCAAAGTTGCGGTACTTCCTTAACCTATAAACCTTGCTATGCTTGTGGCGCTCAAGTGACTTATGACGCCATAAACTGTCCCCAATGTGGGGCTTTAACCGGAACCGTATTGCGAGCCATTGTCACCCTGACCGGCCCATCCGGACATCCTTATATCCCCCCGGTTAGCAATGAGGAAGCGGACGAAGAAGCGACAATGCCGCTGTGGTCAATGCCTTCCCAAGCCGAACTTAAATCCACTCCCGCCTCTGCTGAAGGAGCCACAGCAACCCCGATCCCCGTTCCTCCCCTCCCCTCTCATCCCCTCCCTTCAGAGTATTTGGACTTGCAGCAGCGCTATCTACTGCTGGACTCTTTAGAAGAGTGCGATCGCACGCAAAGCGAATTTCAGGGTCGTGTCTTAGATTGTCGTCCGTTGCAGATTTCTCTGCTCGAAGCCATTCAAGGTCAAGCTTTCTCGGAAAATGCGCCCCTAATTCCGCCAATGGCAGAACTCTATCTAGAGTTACAGCCCGAACTCGGTCAAACCTTACCCGAAATTTGCGATGCTTGGGTTCAGGATAACCGCGCCGTTCTTTTACTCGAAGACCGTTCCAACTGGCCGATGTTGGTAGATTTATGGCGCGAAGAGCAACTTTCACCGCAGCAAATTGTCTTTTTACTCTTCGAGATGGTGAAGCTTTGGGAGAGTTTAGAACCGCTGCATTGTCGGCAAAGTTTGTTAATTCAAGACAATTTGCGCGTTGATGAGGATCAAGTTATTGGCTTGCAACGCCTCTATATCGAATCTTTGCATACACCCCTGAGCTTGCAAGATTTGGGGCGACTCTGGAAAGAGCTATTTGAACAATCTCAACAAACCTATATTGGTTCCCTGGTGCTATTGCTGCAACAGTTACAGGATGGGGAAATTGAGGATTTGGAAGCTCTGCAAGCTAAGTTAAGAGCGATCGCCGAAGAACTCACCAGAGAACCCGAAATTTCTCCCCCAGACCTAGAAGATGAGGATGACCTGCAACCGGCCACCGTACCTGATGCCAATACCGTACCCGATCTAGAAGCCGCTCAGATGGGTCTAGTTTCGCCCATCGCCTCAAATATGCCCGCCTCTGCCCCCACCCGCTTCCAGACTTCTAGCTTTATGCCAGAGCCAAAGAGCGATGTTTTAGACGACCAGCCGACCGTGGTTTTGCCCATGCAACTGTTCAGCTTGGACAATGCGGGCTTCACAGACACGGGGACGCAGCGCAATCATAATGAAGACGCCTTTTGCATCCAAACGAAAATAGAGCGCGTTGAAACCAAAACGGGACGAACGCTGTATGCAAAGGGATTATATATTCTTTGCGATGGCATGGGCGGTCATGCTGGCGGCGAGGTTGCTAGCGCTTTAGCCGTTGATACCTTAAGGCGGTATTTTCAAACCCAGTGGTTCGATAATCCCCACTATCAGGACTGTTTGCCCAGCGAGGAGTCGGTGCGCGAAGCCGTTCGACTCGCCAACAATGCAATTTATGAGGTCAACCAGCAACAGTCCCGCACGGGTAGCGGTCGGATGGGAACGACTCTGGTTCTCGTCTTGGTGCAAGATACCAATGTGGTTGTCAGCCATGTTGGGGATAGCCGCCTGTATATGGCAACTCGCAAACAGGGGTTAATTCCCGTCACCCAAGACCACGATGTCGGCCAGCGCGAAATTCAACGGGGGGTTGACCCAAATTTAGCGTATACCCGTCCGGATGCGTACCAACTCACGCAAGCCTTGGGGCCTCGCAGCGATGAGTTTGTCAAACCGGACGTTCAATTTATGGAGTTGAATGAGGATGTGCTGTTGGTCTTAAGTTCGGATGGGATGACGGATAACGATTTGTTAGAAAAGAATTACTCAACGCACCTTGCCCCTTTACTGAGTTCTAGAGCGAGTTTGGAAAAGGGGGCAAGCGATTTAATTGAGTTAGCCAACCAGTACAACGGTCACGATAATATTACGGTGGTGTTAATCCGGGCTAAAGTGCGACCGAATTTAGACAATCTTAAAGACTAGCTGCGTACGGCAATGGTCAAGCTTTCCCTGTTGGATAGCACCGAAACTCAGATTGTGCAGTTTTGGAGCTTTGAATCGCGATCGCGAATTCGCATTGGTCGCGCCCCCGATAATGATGTGGTCGTCACTCATAATTTAGTGTCTCGCTACCATCTGGAGTTGAATGTTGATGAGACTTCTAGTTGGCAGCGATGGCAATTAATCAATTTAGGCAAAAACGGCACGCTCCTCAATGGCGTTTTGGTTTCTCAAGCTGCCATTGAGGATAATGCGTTGATTCAGTTGGCGCTCGGCGGCCCAATTCTTAAGTTTGAAGCGGGTCAAGCTTCTGCAAGTCCGCCTGGACTCGCCTCTGGTTTGAGTTGCACCCATCAAGGGAATGCACCGGAAAACTTGTTCTGTATCTATTGCGGCCAACTGCTGAAGTACGAAAAAATAGTTCGCCAATACTACATCTTGCGGGCGCTTGGACGCGGGGGGATGGGAACCACTTATCTGGCGTGGAATTCCCAAGTTGGCGCACAAGCTTCAGATCGACCCGATTCGGCTTTGCTGGTGCTGAAGGAATTAAACACTGATATGGCCCAAATTGCCAAAGCCAGGGAGTTATTTGAACGGGAAGCCAGAACGCTGAGAGCGCTCAATCACCCCGGTATTCCCACGTTTTATGACTTTTTTGAAGAAAACGGCAAGCGCTACCTGGCAATGGAGTTAATCCACGGTCAAGATTTGGAACGATGGGTTTATCAGAATGGCCCTTGCACGCTCGCCCAAGGCATTGAATGGGCGATTCAAACTTGCGAGGTTTTGCAATACCTCCATACCCAGCGCTACCCCGTAATCCACCGGGATATTAAGCCAGCCAATTTGTTGTTACGCCATCGCAACTCGCGACAAGTCTCTGCGTCAGCATCCTCCGACGAGAAGCGTCAGATTATGGTGATTGATTTTGGGGCGGTGAAGGAAATGGGGACGCCACCCGGAACCCGTATTGGTGCAGAAGGGTATAGCGCTCCAGAACAAGACCTCGGACGCCCGGTGCCTCAATCTGACTTGTATGCAATTGGCCCGACTTTGGTGTTTTTGTTAACGGGTCAGCAACCCGGTCAGTTTTATCGCAAGCAAGGGCAGTTCTACCGCCTGCAATTGGAGGATTTACCAACCCTTACTCCTGCTTTACGAGCGACAATCGAACGAGTGACAGAGCCTAGAGCGAAGGATCGCTATCAGAGCGCCCATCAACTCGCACTGGCGCTTGCAGATTGCCTAGAGAAAGCGAGGTAAAAAATTTAACCGTCTTAACGCTTATTCGTCATCCCACGCTTCAACAGCGAGTAAGTCACCTACGGGGTCTTGCATTGTAAATTCGTAAGCGAGTAATTCTTGTTTCCAACGGGGCCAATCATCGCCATAGAGGAGTGCAATCTTCCAAATACTGTCATTGGGCTTAATCGCTTTCGAGTCAACGAGCGATTGCACTTGACGTTGCAGCTTAACCATTGGGTGAATAACCTGCTGGCTCATACCACCTTTTATCATCATTGAATTTTGCTAAAGTCTTTCTACAACTGCTTCCTGTTTCTGTACTGGGTTCCCGTGTATTGGTCAAAAGCGGGGTCAGGAAGCAAATCTTTTTCCAATTACCTATGTTAGCACAGAAGCTTAAAAGTTTGAAATTAGAGTTTCAAATATCAGCTTCTTTGAACTTAAAGATAACTACCTCTTATCTCTAAGTTCTCGCAACCAGAGGTAACTGATTTGATATTAGCAGACCATACTCCAAAGCTTCCACTACGGCCTGATAAGAAGCATCCAAAATGTTGGGGGAAACCCCTACCGTTGTCCATCGCTGAAGCCCATTGCTGGATTCCACTAAAACGCGGGTTTTGGCTGAAGTTCCTGCTGTACCGTCTAAAATCCGCACCTTGTAATCGGTGAGATAAAAATCAGCGATCGCGGGATAGAAATTCATCAAAGCCTTTCGCAGCGCCGCATCAAGGGCTGCAACCGGACCATTTCCTTCGGCGGCTTCTAAAATTTCCTGTCCATTTACGGTTATCTTCACCGTCGCTAGCGCATCCGGTCGCGCGTAGGGGTTGTCCGGGTTGGGAATCATGTTGCAATGGACTTGAAACCCGCGAATTTCAAACAAAGTTTGGCGCTGTCCCAAGGCCGAACGCATCAATAAATCAAAACTTGCCTCCGCCGCTTCAAACTGGTAGCCTTGGCTTTCTAACTCCTTGAGGCGTTGCAGAATCTCCCGACAGACGGGATCTTGGCGGTCTAGGTCGATGCCAAAGGTGCGGGCTTTTGCCAGGACATTGCTTAACCCAGCTTGGTCGGAAATGACGATGCGGCGGCGGTTCCCCACTTGTTCCGGTTGGATATGCTCGTAGGTTAGGGGGTTGCGCTCCACCGCCGAGACATGAATTCCCCCCTTGTGAGCAAAGGCGGAACGACCGACAAAGGGGGCGTGTTCGTCGGGGGCCAAGTTCACAACTTCGCTGACGAAACGGCTGGTTTGAGACAGGTGTAAGATTTGTTCGTCGCTGATGCACGGGTAGCCCAATTTCAGTTGCAAATTGGGAATCAGCGAGCAGAGATTGGCGTTTCCGCACCGTTCGCCATAACCGTTAATGGTTCCTTGCACCATTGTTACCCCGGCTTGCACGGCGGCTAGGGCGTTGGCGACAGCCGTATCCGAGTCATTGTGGGTATGGATGCCAAATTGCGCTTGGGGTTCTATGGAACGAATGGCGGCGATCGCCTCCTGCACGATTCGATCGATTTCGTGAGGTAACGTCCCGCCATTGGTATCGCAAAAAACGAGCCATTCTGCGCCCGCTCTGCAAGCCGCCAATAGGGTTTGCAGGGCATATTCGGGATTTTGTTTGTAACCGTCAAACCAATGCTCGGCATCGTAAATGACGCGGCGACCAGAAGCGCGTAAGAATTCAATGGTGTCCTGAATCATCGCTAAGTTCTCTTCCAGGCTGGTTTTTAGCCCTTCAGTGACGTGCAGATCCCAAGATTTACCAAAGAGCGTCACCCAGCGGGTTCCGGCCGCGAGGATGGCTTGTAACATGGAATCTTCTGCTGCGGTGCTGTGGGGGCGGCGCGTGGAACAAAAGGCGACCACTTCCGCATGATGGAGCGGGTTTTCTTGCAGTTGCCAGAAAAATTGTACGTCTTTGGGATTGGCACCGGGCCAACCGCCTTCAATAAAGGGAACTCCGAGTTGGTCTAAGGCTCTGGCGATGCGAATTTTGTCTTCTAGGGAGAGGGACAAGCCTTCGCGTTGCGCGCCGTCGCGGAGCGTGGTGTCGTAAATGGTGATGGAGTTCGCTAGGTCTACGTCCATAAAAAGGTTCGAGCGTGATAAGTTAAGCAAGCCGAGCAATCCCTCGGTTCGAGATGGCGTTGCGGTTGTTGAGAATCGAGATTGTCTAGAGGCGATCGCTCTCATCCAATTCTAGAGAGTGCGATGGAAGTCAGATCTTGCACCATTCTCAGTAAGACCTGAGAAACCGGGTTTTTCAACGAAAAATAGAGCAATTGGCAAGAAAATCGGTTTCTGGCACTGGCGCAAGATGTCAGATGGAAAGGACTTGCATCATCGCCAACTGGGGTAACGCCGGGTACTGTCTAGTATCCCTGGGCAAAGGGACTCTGGCAATCCGATCCGGTCAGTGTTTGCTGAAACTCAAAAAAACTTTAAACTTTGGGCGCTCGTTAGCGCGATCGGGGGAAAATTCAACTTGAGCAGCCGTTATGCTGAAAGTAAAAGCCAGTATTGTTCCCTAAGTTACCGATGCAAACTTTAGATTCTTCTGTTTCAGCAATGAGCGATCGCCCATTAACGATCGCCGGAAAAACGTTCAACTCGCGCCTGATGACGGGAACTGGCAAATACCCCAGTTTAGAAGTAATGCAGCGCAGTATTGCCGCGAGTGGTTGCGAAATTGTCACGGTGGCGGTGCGTCGCGTTCAAACCCAAGCCCCCGGTCATGAGGGATTGGCCGAAGCGATTGATTGGGGCAAAATTTGGATGTTACCCAATACGGCCGGATGCCAAACCGCAGAGGAGGCGATCCGCGTGGCCCGTTTAGGTCGGGAAATGGCAAAACTGCTCGGTCAGGAAGACAACAACTTTGTCAAATTGGAAGTGATCCCCGATCCCAAGTATTTGCTTCCCGATCCCATTGGCACCCTACAAGCAGCCGAACAGCTCGTTAAAGAAGGGTTTGCGGTATTGCCGTATATTAATGCCGATCCCCTGTTGGCCAAGCATTTAGAAGAAGCTGGATGCGTCACCGTCATGCCTTTAGGTTCGCCTATTGGGTCGGGTCAAGGGTTGCGGAATGCAGCCAATATCCAGATTATTATCGAAAATTCTGGGATTCCTGTGGTGGTCGATGCCGGAATTGGCGCGCCCTCAGAAGCAACGCTAGCAATGGAAATGGGGGCTGATGCTCTGTTAATTAATAGCGCGATCGCCCTCGCTAAAAATCCAGTGGCAATGGCCCAAGCAATGGGACTGGCAACTCAAGCCGGACGTTTAGCCCATCTATCGGGTCGAATTCCCGCCAAGGCTTACGCCACCGCCAGTTCTCCTTTAACGGGTCTGATTAACGTCTAACTGCAATCGTGCCAAGCAAACGGTCTGCGGCAGGCTGAGAACTTTGCAGGGTTTTTTAAGCGATCCCCAAAGATTCGCCCTGAATCTGAGGGGATTGATGACCCAAATGTCAAACAAAACTTAAAGAAAGACTATGAAACTTAAAGAACTGCTATAGTAGTGAAGAATTGGTCTTTCTCGCTGTTCGATAGTTTCTGGTCGAGCTAAATCATCGTGACAATTTGCAACGCTTGCACCTAGTCTGCAAGTGAGAACGATTCCAACCTCCACCAGTCATGAGAATTTCTGGGGTTTTAGAGGTTCGTTCATAAAATACTTAAATCTGCAACCCACTGAAGCCGCGAGTTTATTTGCTGCAAACCTAGATTTAACGCAAAAGTAACAAAATTAGAGGATTTTTTTCATGCCCTATATCAACGAAGAAGGCGGTCGGTTAAACAACTACGCAGTAGAACCGAAAATGTATCGCGCGACGCCTCCCACGAAAAACCAACAGCAAAAATACATCGTCATGGGACTGGGTGCTGTTGTTCTTGTCGGAGGTTTAGTTTTTGTAGCCTTCTCTGTTTCTGGTCTTAGTTAAAAGAACTCTTTAATAAACAAAATTTATTAAAACATCCCTTGGGTTTCTCTAGCTAGAAGCCCAATTTTCTTATCAGTCCCTTTATGACCTAACTTTAGATAGAAATTTCGGCGGTTCATCCTGACTAAGCGGGGAATGGATCGAAGAATAGGATAGAAAAAATCTTCTAACAATCAACAGGGTGTAGCAGCACTCGCTTTTCAGGAAACTCAATGGGGAGATCGACAGATCTCCTCGGCTTACCCCTAGGCACATTCCCAACACACGCATATCTTACTGAAGAGTCGATCGTGGCAGAATCTAATGTTTCAAGCATCAACTGTCCTATTTACGAGCGCTTAAAAGTGGCGCTGAGTCTGAACTTGCGCCGTCAAATCTTTTTCGCAGTCTGCGACGATCTGACCTTTAAAAACCAGATTGCGGCTCAACTTCAAGCGGAACTGACTGGCGCGACTTCGCCCAACCCCGCTCTTTCACCCCTTCCTGCTGCCTCTAAGACAGCCTCAGCCGTTGCCACCCTCCCCTTAAGCCAAACTCATCCCCGTTTGGTGAGCTTGCATCTCAACTTAAGCGATCCCAATATTGCCGCTCAAATTCGTCAATGGCTGGCACAGCATCCCCATCCTACCCCCATTCCCGGCTTCCAGATTTTAGGGATTGAAAAGCTTACCCGTCAGTCGCCGAGTTTGCAGCGCCTCTTTTTGCATCACTTACAGCAGATGGCAAAAAACTTAGAGAGTTTGGACTCTAGTTTACTGCTCTGGCTGCCGCGTCCTTGGTTTACCTCCATTCAACAGTCTGCACCAGACTTCTGGCGATGTCATACCGGGATCTTTGAATTTGCTGGCGATCCCACGCCTATTTCTGATGAAGTTGATGCCACAACAGTACCGGAATTGGGGGGATGGGGAAATGGGGAAATAGAAAAACCCCCAAAGTCGGCTGTTGCAGTGGTAGCGCCGCCCCCCCAACCCCAGCGCGAACCGCCCGTGGAGGCGGTTGGATCGCTAGCACCCGTGGAACGCTATTTAACTTTGGGGAATAGCTACCGCGATCGCATTGTCGCAGGCGATGTCACCCCGCAAAATCTGAGTGCAGCCATTCAAGCCTACGAACAAGCGCTCAAAGGTTTAGAGGAAACTTCGCCGCAAGTTCCCGATATCCTCAACGATCTGGGAAATCTTTACTGGTTGTTTTCTCGCCAACCCTCTCCCCCAGAACAGGCGCAAATCTATCTCGAACAAGCACTCAGCCTCTATCAACTGGCTCTCACCCTGACGATGACAGGTCAAACCTACAGCCGCCTGCAAAATAATTTAGGCGCTGTTTATGCGGATTTGGCCCGCTATCGCGATCCGGTGTTGAATTTGCAAAATGCGATCGCAGCTTATCAAGAGGCTGTGCGCGATTCGCTCCAGCGTAACTGCACAGAACAGCTAGATGCCTTTAAGCAATACGCCTCAACTCAAAATAACTTGGGAACCGCTTACTGGAATTTGGCACAGCAGCAAAACCCCGATGCTAACTTGAAAAGTGCGATCGCCGCCTATCAACAAGCCTTAAAGTATTACACCCCAGACCGGGAGGCCCTGAGTTATGGCATGATTCAGAATAACCTGGGAACCGCCTTCTGGAATTTGGCCCAGTACGAGCGATCGCCTGACTACCTGCAAATGGCGATTTGGTCCTATCGCGAAGCTTTACAATATCGCACCTTCTCCGTTTCTGCGACTGCCTACGCCGCCACCCAAAATAATTTAGGAACGGCCTATTGGCATTTAGCCAACCACAAAGCCACCCCTATCTTGAAACGGGCTGAAGATTTGCTGTTGTGCGTTGAAGCCTATCACGCCGCCTTGGAAGCGGCCAACACCCTCAAGCAGCAACAACCCCCAGTTACCTTAAGTTTCGACTTTTTCGCCACCCATAACAACCTCGGACTCGCTTATTTTCAGCTCGCGACGGATGGCAAAATTAAAGCCACATTAGCTTCTACTGATGTTCAGTCTCTCGCGCCCGTCCTTTCCCAGGTTTTAGAAAAAAGTTTGGAATATCTCGAATCAGCCTTAAACCATCACGTCATTGCTTGGCAGGGTTGGACGCAACAAGCAGAACTGAGAAAATCAGCCTTGAGTTATATTTTGCAAGCGATCAAAGCGCTGTATCAACAGGGGGGAATTGCTGGACAAAATCAGGCCCTCTCTCACCTCCCGTCAGAGTTGTTACCCGAAGTGATGAAAAAGCTTTAGGTTTGGACAATGGGATCGACAATTTGGTCTAGAAATGAGTTGAGGTAAGGATCGGAGGCATCGCGCTGGCAGAGTTCCCAGTAGATTTGCTGGATTAACTCGCGCATTAAACCCGCACTTGGGGGTTGGGCGCGATCGCTCGGAAACAGCATCAACACCATTGGCGTTGGGGTAGACTCCTGGAGAGGCGGTAGGATATAGGGCACATTCTCCAAGAGGCTGCCCCCCGATCGTCGATAGAACTCAATCCGACGCAGGCGCACATGGCGATCGCGCTCATCCACTGCTAATTTGGGATCTTCTACTTCTAAAAGTAAATATTCGCCCCGCTGCTGGCAGTATTGGCGCAGAAAGCCCATAAACGCCGTCCCTAAACCTAGCCCGCGACAATCTTGACGGGCGGCGGCGTAGTCTAGCAGGCCAAACGGCTGTCCGCTTAACGGCCAGATCAGCGCCATAAACGCAACCTGAGATTCTAACTCTCCCACAATTAACCGTTCTCGACCGCTGAGGATGCGATCGCGAATGAGAGATTCCGGGTGGCGTTCGTTCGGGGGAAACGCTTCGAGGTAGATGGCGATCGCAGCATCCAACATCGCTGGATCGTCTTGAAGCGTTACTGGAGAAACTTCACTAAAAATAGCATCCACTGAATTACAACAAACCGCGATAGCGAATAAAGATCAGAATAGCCGCCCAAGAACCCAAAGCAACCTTAATCGCCACCAAAATATTCAAAAGCGGCATCACCCCACCACTCACCAGCGCCCCCAACTCGCCATGCGGTAGTTCAAAACCGACCAAAGTCAATACCGACAGCACCACAAAAATCAAGACAGACACTTTTTCCCAAATCGCCGCCCGCCAGCGTTGATAAATCGCCGCCATCCACTCCGAAGAGGAAGTGATCGCCACCAAACCAATCGCCGTTCCGCCCGCGACTCCCGCCGCAAACCCGCCACCCGGACTCAGGTGGCCGCGAATCGCCAGTTCCACCCCAACAATCGCCGCAATAGTTGCCCCCAAACGGGCAAGGACAATCGAAGGTTGATCGGTAAATTGATAGATCCGGTGAAACGGCTGTTCGTTGGCTAACAGATATTGCGCCCCCATAATTGCGATCGTAAAAACGATCACTTCAAAAATGGTGTCGTATAGCCGATTTCTAAAAATAATCCCCGAAACCGCATTGGGAACGCCACTCTCTTTCACCACCATTTCCACAATTTCGAGATCCGCCACCTCTGCCGCTAGGTTCGGCATAATCATAAACTTGAGAAAGACTGCTATACTGGCAGCGATATAAAGCCATTTCATTTAATGTTTCTCCCCAGACTTTAAGGCAGGCTCATCAGGTACCGACACATAGGTGAGATGACTCGCAGGTAACGAGAGTTCGGTTTGAAAAATATCGTACAGGCGGCGGATGCGAGTGGTTGTCTGATAGAATTGTGCTTCTTCCCCAGACCCTTGACCCAGACAAGTGGCATGAATTTCCTTTTCTAGCAATGCCCGATCCAAGGATTGCGGATCGGGGTAAGGAACCAGTTCCAACCTTAAATGGTATTTGCGAGCAACACCTCTAAACTCTGCAATCAGTTCGGTTAAGGGGCTTTGACTGGGTTGGGTATAGCCCGTATCGGTCACTTTTTCCGATTCCCCTTCTGCTTCTGCTACATAATCTTTAAGGATACCCAAGCGCATCACCAGCGACGAACGCACGGCAATGACAAACAGTGTCACGGCTAGCATGGTGCCAACTAGCGCCTCTGTTAGCGCCACATCCGCAGCCCCTAACACTGCATAAACCAAGGCTGCAACGCCCCCCAGGATACCGCGAATCACCAAGGCGTTGTAGGGGTTAACTTGAATCGTCAGGATGAAGGAGGATATGGGCAGCAAAGCCACAATGATATAGATGTAACTATCGTTCATCATTCCTTCCACTACTCGAACAATACGCCAGCACATACCCCAGGACGGTATTCCAAATTGCCAGGGAAATCAGCGCCAAAATCAGTAAAGACCATTCGCTTGGAATTTTGAGCAGCAAACCAAAAATAATGCTCATCGATCCGAGGGTATCGGCGACAGAAAGGCTGTGCAGTTTGAATAAAACCGATCGCTTTCCCAATAAGGGGAAGGTTCCCCAAAACCAAAAGAGAATGCCAAGGATGATACAGAAGTAACTGAGGATGTTAATCATATTGACCTAAGCGTTTAAGGACATGAGCGAGTAACATTAATCCAGCATTTCCGACGCTGAGAATAATGACGCCAACGGTTCCCAACATTAAGTCGTCGCGCTGGACAGAAACGACCAAAATCATGACGGATGTTTTGGTGGCAATACTGGCAAAGGCCAGCATTTTTTGCCAGATATCCCCATCGCGCCATGCTTCGTACATGGGAATGAGTAAGGCTAAAATCATTGCGATGAGTAATCCGTTCACGTTCTCTTCCTCCGCTGTACCCGGTGGACTTCATACCAGCCCTGTTCGTGATATTTCAAAACAATGGTTTTGGGGGTGAAGGTGATCAAGAAGATGTCTAGAAAGATGAGTCCGGGCGATCGCCGTGGCTTAACCTGTTCTATGACTACTTCTTCTTGGTTATGGGGGCGAAAGATGATTTCAAACGCTTCTAGATACGCTTGGGGAATTGCCACAATCACTTCCCACAGAACCCGCAGCCAATCTTGTAATGCGCCGGGGGCGGTATAGCTGCGCGGTAGCAGCAGGGCGACGCAAACGCCGATAATAATGTTGGCGATGCTGAAATTGCCGGTCAGCAAAAACCAGATGGTTAACCGCAAGATGATATTGAGATATCCAATCATGCCAACACCATCCAAAACAGGACAACTAACAGGAGACTCATGACCCCAACGAGGTGATCGAGTTGTTCTAGAATTCGGGGGATTTTAAAAGCAATGCGTTGAGCGATCGCGTAATGGATTAACCAGCCAACACCAATGATTGCCAGGACTTTCATGATATTTTCAAGGGTATAAGCTTGGTAAGAGATGGCGTTACCTAGGAACAACCCAGCGATTAAGAGGCTGGTTGCTGCCCAAAAAAACCAGGTGACGCGGGGGGAAGTTTGGGGATCTTCCGGTTGATGGGGTAAAAATATAAATTTGGCATACAAGATCGCGGTTCCAGTTGCTGCAATATTCATGGCGAGACTTGGCCAGAAAGTGAGGTTTTCTAAGGTCAATAGTTTGGCGCTAGATCCAATCAATAGGGGAAAGCCGGAAATGGACAAGCTACCGATCGATAAAACAATCCAGAGTTTGGTGTTGATGGGGTTTTGGGCTAACTCCTTGAGGTTATAACTGGGTAAGCAACCAACGGTGAGGAAGAGTGCAGCTTTGGCTAAACCATGCGCTAGGGCGTAAAAGCCGCCTGCGGCGGGAACGACCATAATCCAGCCGAGTTGAGAAATGGTACTAGCGGCAAGCAGGCGTCTGCTGTCTTGTTCAAAAAGGGCATAGCTAACTCCAAATAAAGCCGTTGCGACGCCCAAGAAGGTGACAATCGGGGCAAGTTCTTCTAGCATGAGGGCGAAACGCAGGAGAGGGAACGTGCCTGCTTTGATAACTACTCCAGAGAGTAAGGCAGAAACGGGGGGTTCTGCTTCAGCGTGCAGTAAACCCGTCACCAAGACGCCCCCTTTACTTAAGAGTCCCAGAAAAATTAGGGCGATCGCTTCTGGAGGGGCCCCCTGTAAGCCGCTAAAGGCAAAGGATTGCTGCACCTGATACAGCAAAATCACACCCACCAGATAAAACAGCATGGCGATATTGCCAGTAAACAGATAGCGCAACCCCAACCAGATGGCGCGATCGCTTCTGGGGTAGGCCACCAGGAGAAATGCGGCAATCCCAATCACCTCTGAAGCAACGTACAGACTCAGCAAATCTGCACAGATAAAGACGGCGTTAACGCTGCCATGCAAGATTAGGGCTTGCATGTAGAAGAAAGCGGTTTTTTGGGTTTGCCAACAATAGAGAAGAATGGCCGTTGTGACTAGGGCATTGGTGAGAATAAAAAAACAACTCAGCGAATCGACCTGTAGACTAACGCCAAAGCTATCGAGGAGTCTTAGAGTCAAGGGGGGCTGGGCAAACATGAAGAATGCATAACCCACAGAGGCGATCGCAACTCCTAATGAGAGGTAGCGGGCGATCTTGGGAAACAAATAACCCACGAACCCTGCAATAACGGGCGAGGCAATCCAGGCAATCGTTAGAGTGTTCATAGCGCGTTATTCTGCAAGACGATATCGAAATCTCCAAATCATGCCAGCACCATCCAAAACAGTAGAACCAACATGAGACTCATCACCCCAATGATGTGATCGAATTCTTCTAGGATGAGGGGAATTTTGAACGCAAAGTGTTGAATCAGCACGCGATGGATTAACCAGCCAACCCCAATAATTGCTAAAACTTTAACGATATTTTCCAGGGTATAAGCTTCGTAATAGAACCCGTTACCGATGAACAATCCAGCGATTAACAAGCCGGTTGCTAGCCAATAACCCAACTTGACGGGGGAGGGGTCTTTGGGATCTTGGGGTTGATGCGGTAAAAATATAAATTTGGCATATAATATTGCGGTTCCAATGGCGGCAATATTCATCGCCAGGGTGGGCCAGAAGGTCAGGCTTTTTAAGGTCAATATTTTGGCGCTAAATCCAATAAAGAGAGGAAAGCCTGACATGGAAAGGCTACCCATCACCAAAACCAGCCAGAGTTTGGTATTAATGGGTTTTTGTTCCAACTCTTTGAGGTTGCGACTCGGTAAGTTCCCGGCGGTGAGAAACAGGGCGGCTTTGGCGAGTCCGTGCGCGAGGGCGTAAAAGCCACCTGCTGCGGGCGCAACCATAATCCAGCCGAGTTGAGAAATGCTACTAGAGGCGAGAACGCGCTTGCTATCTTGTTCAAACAGGGCATAGCACACCCCTAACAAAGCCGTAGCAATGCCAAACAGGGTGACGATGGGGGCGACTTCTTCCACCATCAGGGCGCAACGCAGCAGAGGGAAGGCACCTGTTTTGATCACAACTCCGGAGAGTAAGGCAGAAACGGGAGTTTCTGATTCAGCGTGGGTGAGGGGCAACCATAAGCCGGAGACAAAAATGCCCCCTTTACTTAAGAGTCCCAAAAAAATTAGGGCGATCGCTTCTGGAGGGGCCCCCCGCAAACCTGTAAAGGCGAAGGAGTGATGCGACTGGTAGACCAAAATGGTACCCACCAGATAAAACAGCATGGCAATGTTGCTGGTAAAGAGGTAGCGCAACCCCACCCAGATGGCGCGATCGCTTCTGGGGTAGGCAACTAACAAAAATGCCGCAATCCCAATCACCTCTAAGGCAACGTACACACTCATAAAATCTGCACAGATAAAAACGGTGTTAACGCTGCCATGCAAGATGATGGTCTGTAAGTAAAAGAAAGGGGTTTTGCTGGTTTGCCAACAATAAAGAATAACCGCCGTTGTGACTAGGGCATTGGTGAGAATAAAAAAGCAACTCAGCGAATCGACTTGTAAACTAATACCGAAGCTGTCGAGGAGTTCTAGGGTAAAGGGGGGTTGGGTAAATCCGAACGCTGCATAGCCAGCCGAGGCGATCGCAGCCCCTAATGAGAGGTAGCGCATCACCCTGGGGAATAAATAGCCCACGAACCCTACAATCAATGGCAGGGCAATCCAAGCAATGGTGAGGGTGTTCATGGCGTGTTATTCTGTTCGATTTCGTGGGTTTCTAAGGTAGGGTTATTGCGGGCGAGTTTCATCACTCCCACCAACATTAAGGCTTGAATGGAAAAACCAATCACAATGGCAGTTAAGATCACGGCTTGGGGAACTGGATCGGCATAGTTTCCGGTTATCTCCCCGTCTGTAAGAATGGGGGTAAACACGCCTCCGCGTGCCGCTACCACGACGTAGTAGGCAATGACGCCCGTACTCATAACATCCATTGAAACGATCTTCATCAACAAATTTTTCTTAAAGATAGTTCCGAGAAATCCACATAATACCGTTGCAAATACACACCCTTCTAACATTGCAATGACCCAGTGACGTAAAGGAATAATGGTATTTAAACGAAATTCCAGCTCAAAAATGCTAAAAATCTTTCAACAAGGGTAATTTTATCCTGCAAGCGATCTGCGCGAATGTTCTCCTTTTGCTGTGTTTACCTTACTGTTGCCCTCAATCTTTTGAAGTTGTTCTGGATACTTTTCAACTCGCCCGCAATTCGCGCGCTTGGGGATAGGGAGAGGTAGCCTGAGTATTTACGCATTTTTCAGGTTCGTGAAGTACACTTTCTTCAAAGTCCCCCTTACTAAGGGGGATTTAGGAAGATCGTGCCGGATCTCATCCAATCAAAAAACGCTATAACAGGGGCTACACTCTCAAAAACCGATCGGACTGGCGTTAAATGTCGCGCGCTTCTGGTTTTAGGAATAGGTGATATTAGGCAGCGGATCGACGTTACCCATTGGTTCTAAGCGATCGACCGCTTCTTGTAAGGCTTCGATCCGATGTTGTTTAAACGAATCTGCACCAACGAGTTCTACCAGTTTAATCTTTTCTAGACGTTTTAAGGTTTGACCTGTAGCGCCGACGACATAGACTTTCAAGCGTTGATCGAGAGCATCCTTGACGACGTTTTCAACCGCCAGAGAAGCCGTTACGCCGATAAAGGGAACATCGCTGAGATCGACAATTAACACATCGGCTTGGCGCATTGCAGAATGCTCTCTAGCGATCGCCTTAGCCACACCAAACAGCATCGGTCCGCTGAGGTAGAATACCAAAACGCGCCCATTCGCCTGATTCATTAAGGCTTTCTCTTGCTCATCCATTAAGATGTTGTCGTCATTATCGCTAATGGTTTTAACTTCTTGAGATTGCAAGCGAGACAGACGCTCGATCGTTAAGATATTGGCAATAAACACGCCAACTCCAACCGCCACAATCAAATCGACAAATACGGTTAAGAGCATTACCCCATACATGATCAGGGTACCTTTGAGGGAAACCTGATGCGCCCGTTTGAGGAAACTCCAATCTAAAATATCAATCCCTACTTTGAGAGCAATACCCGCTAAAACCGCCATCGGAATATCAGCCGTTAATGGAGCAGCCCAGAGGACAACGACCATTAAAATTAAGGCACGCGTTAAACCGGATACGGCAGTTGTTGCCCCAGTTTGAATATTAACAACGGTTCCCATCGTGGCACCCGCACCGGGTAAGCCCCCACAAATACCGGAAATCAGGTTGCCAATCCCTTGACCAATCAGTTCTTTATCGGAGTTATGCTGAGTCCGGGTTAAGCTATCGGCAATCACGGAAGTGAGCAGGGAGTCGATACAACCGAGCATCCCCAACATTGCCCCATCAATCAGCATCGTCACCATTAAACTGGGTTCAATAGCAGGCATTCTTAGCTCTGGTAAACCCATTGGAATCGCACCGATTCGGCGGATATCCGCATCGCCAAACAGCGTCAGGGAAACAACCGTACCGACAATGAGGGCAACGAGTTGGGGGGGTAAGTAGCGCTTGAGTTTAGAGGGAATCAGGAACAGCAAAGCCAACGCGATCGCACCCAGGGCGGTTTCTACCGGATCGAGGTTTGAGACGAGTTGAGGTAGACCTTGCAGGGCACCAATCACGCCTCCACGCGGGGTAGCGTGACCAATCAGGGGGGGAATTTGCAAAATAATTAAAATCACCCCAATCCCAGACATGAAGCCGGAAATGACGCTGTAGGGCATTAAGGTGATGTATTTCCCTAAGCGGAGAAATCCGAAGGCGATTTGAAAGACACCGGCGAGCATGACGACGGTGAAGGCGATCGCCATTCCGTTTTCGGGGTTGCTAGCGGTTAAGGTGGCAATAACGGCGGTAAAAATCACCGTCATCGGGCCAGTGGGTTCGGAAATTAGGGTAGGCGTCCCTCCGAATAAAGCGGCAAAAAAGCCGACACAGACTGCCCCATATAGACCTGCGGCTGGCCCTGCACCCGACGCCACGCCGAAGGCTAGGGCGAGTGGCAGAGAGACAATTGCGGCGGTGACGCCTCCGGAAATATCCCCGTATAAATTTCTAAAATGAATTCGGTTAGTGATTTGCATTGATGTTATACCGCGTTAAATGATGACCGAAAACGGACTTCCGGTTGCGGAAGCCGAATGTCTAATCGCCATCTAAATTCTGGATAGCCAGAACTGGGGGCGATCGCTATTTTGTTTAACTCAAACCATTGGGAGGGCTTTGCTAAAGCATAGATAATGCTCTATGCTTATTCAATTTTCCCTAAACTAATACTAAACAAAAGGGGATCAAAACGCTAGAGGGGTTTGCGTGAAATTTTTGATGAATTTTTTTAATGGTTTGCCAAATCTGCGCTTATGGTTAGCTCCCAATTCCTCAGAACAGCGATAAGCTGATAATGAGCAGCCGCTCTCTACTGGAGCAAACAGTCAAATCGCAACGGTGAGAGCGTTAACCTAGTAGAGGTTAAATCCAACTGAGTCATTATTTAGGGCGTTAACGAGTCCGAGCGTGAATATTTCCCCAACTTCTTCAGAACTCGATCTTCAAAAATTATTCCCGTTCCCCCTCGATGCGTTTCAATTAGAAGCGATCGCGGCTTTGAATGGCGGCAAATCTGTAGTCGTTTGCGCCCCTACGGGTTCGGGTAAAACGCTGATTGGGGAATATGCCATTTGGCGAGCCTTAGCCCAAGGGCGGCGCGTTTTCTATACCACCCCCCTCAAAGCCCTTTCTAACCAAAAACTCCGCGACTTCCGCCAGCAATTTGGCGCAGAGAACGTCGGTTTAATTACCGGCGATGTTTCGATTAACCGCGAAGCCCCCGTCTTGGTGATGACGACGGAAATCTTCCGTAATATGCTGTATGGCACCCCCATCGGCGAAATTGGTACTTCCTTAGTCGGTGTTGAAGCCGTCGTTTTAGACGAGTGCCACTACATGAACGATCGCCAGCGCGGTACGGTTTGGGAAGAATCAATTATTTATTGTCCGCCTGAAATTCAACTGGTAGCCCTCTCCGCAACCATTGCTAACTCCCAACAACTCACCGACTGGATCAACCAAGTTCACGGACAGTGCGAACTGATCTATTCCACCTATCGACCCGTTCCCCTAGAGTATTACTTTTGCAATATTAAGGGCATTTTTCCCCTACTCAATAACGCCCAAACCAAAATCAACCCGCGTTTAGCCAAAGCCACTCAAAAGAATCACAAAAACCCGAAAGCCCGTCTCGATCCAAGCGCCATTCCCACCCTACCTACAATTATCAATGCGCTGCACGAGCGGGATATGCTCCCAGCAATTTACTTTATCTTCAGTCGGCGAGGGTGCGATCGCGCTGTCGAACAGGCGAGTATGCTCGCCCTGTTAACCCCAGAAGAAGAAGAAACCCTGCGCGATCGCATCCAGCAATTTCTCTCCCGCTATCCCGAAGTGGGGCGGATGGGACAAGTAGACGCGCTCAAACGCGGTATTGCGGCTCACCATGCGGGATTATTACCCACTTGGAAAGGCTTGATTGAAGAACTCTTCCAAGAAGGCTTAATTAAAGTGGTTTTTGCCACAGAAACCCTCGCCGCCGGGATTAATATGCCCGCCCGCACCACCGTCATTTCTAGCCTATCAAAGCGCACCGATCGCGGTCATCGCCTGTTAAACCCCTCAGAATTCCTGCAAATTTCCGGCCGAGCGGGGCGACGGGGGATGGATGAACTGGGGTACGTGGTGACAGTACAAACCCCCTTTGAAGGCTCAAAGGAAGCCGCCTATTTAGCCACATCAGGAGCCGATCCCCTCGTCAGCCAGTTCGCCCCCAGTTACGGGATGGTGCTGAACTTGCTGCAAACCCACTCCTTAGAAGAAGCCAAAGAGCTAGTAGAACGCAGTTTTGGGCAATATTTAGCCAACCTCTCCTTGCAGCCACAGCAAGAAGAAATTTATCGCTTGCAAGGCACTCTCAAACAACTTCAGGAGCAAATAGCAGCCTACGGCGATCCAGAAAATCTGAACCGCCAAATCACCAGCTATGAGAAACTGACGCAACGCCTCAAAGAAGAAAAGCGCCTGCTGAAAACCCTGCAACAGCAAGCCCATGAAGTGCAAGCCAAAGAAATGGCTGCTGCTTTAGACTTTGCGGTGAATGGAACCGTTTTGAGTATCAAGGGTAAATACGTCCCCGTTGCTTCACCCTTACTATCGGTACTGGTAGATAAAATTCCCGGAAGCGGTCATTTCCCCTATCTATTATGCTTGGGACAAGATAACCGCTGGTATGTGGCAAGCGTTTCCGATGTGGCGGCGCTACATGGCGAAGTTCCCCGCCTGCGGGCAGTCGATCGACTATCACCCCCACCGGAAATGCCCCTAAAATTGGGTCAATCTCGCAGCGGATCGGAGGAAACCTTACGGGTAGCCCAACAAATTCCCCATCCGCCTTCAACTGAAATGGCTCCAGAGGTACAAGCCCAACTCGAACGGGTGACAGAAGTGCAAGGGGCGATCGCCGCGCATCCGATCCATCAATTGCGCGATCGCTCTGCCTTACTCAAGCGTACTGCGAGGGTGAGCGAAATTGAACGGGAATTGCGCGATCGCACCTCCAAGCTAGAACGGCTACAATCGCGACATTGGGAAGAGTTCCTCAATTTAATCTACGTCCTGCAAGAATTTGAAGCCCTATCCGACGAACTGCTTCCCACCCCCATCGGTCAAGCGGCCGCTGCCATCCGAGGCGATAATGAGCTATGGTTAGGCTTGGCATTAATGTCCGAGGAATTTGAACATCTAACCCCCCCCATGCTCGCCGCAGCCTGTGCAGCCCTGGTGACAGAAGAACCCCGCCCCGATAGTTGGGTAAATTTTGAAACCTCTTCCCCCGTTATTGAAGCCCTGGCTGCATTACAGCGCGAACTGCGGCGTCCATTGATTCAACGCCAGCGCCGCCATGACGTGGTTCTTCCGGTGTGGCTGGAATATGAATTAATTGCCATTGTCGAGCAATGGGCTTTAGGGATTGAGTGGACTCAGTTATGCGAGAACACCAGCCTAGATGAGGGAGATGTAGTGCGTCTATTGCGGCGAACGTTGGACTTTCTCTCGCAACTTCCCCATGTCCCGCGTTTAAACCGACAAATTAAAGATAATGCCCGCGAGGCGATCGCGCTGATTAATCGCTTCCCGATTAATGAGGAAGTAGACTAAGCAGTGCTGAGTGCTGAGTGCTGAGTGCTGAGTGGGGGAAAGAGTGCTGAGTGCTGAGTGCTGAGTGCTGAGTGGGGGAAAGAGTGCTGAGTGCTGAGTGCTGAGTGCTGAGTGGGGGAAAGAGTGCAAAGTTCCGTAGCTTGCACACCAAGTAGCGGTATTCCGGGTTCCGAGTGATGAGTAAGGAAAGGAGTGCTGAGAGAGTAAAAGAGTTTCGATTTCCGAGAAGTAGAGCAGTCGATCGGCATTATTAACCTGTAATTCCTTTTCTTCCCCAAATCCCAACTCCCAATTCCCAACTCCCTTCTTCCCCAAATCCCAACTCCCAAATCCCAACTCCCTTCTTCCCCAAATCCTAACTCCCTTCTTCCCCCCATCCCCCCACCCTCTTCCCCAACTCCCAATTCCCAATTCCCAATTAGTGTGTGAGGCACGTGCTGTGAGAAGTCGAATCGTCGCTTTAGCTTTAGTCGGGCTAATGGCGAATACAGGTTCTTTTGGTCTTTTGTCCTTTCCGGGGGTTGCAGCCAGCCCAAGCGGAAATGCTAACTTGAAATTAGGGGTGGTTCGCAGTTCGGAAAATCAACAGACTTGGGAGGCGATCGCCACGCGCCTGCAAGCAGCACAACTCAACTATCAGATTGTGGAGTTAGTGGCTTTAGAAGAAGCCGCAACCTTAGACGCTTTTAACGTTCTATTTTTACCTAACATTGCCACCTTTACTCCCGCCCAAATTCAAGCGCTAGAAGCCTGGATCGAGCGAGGCGGGCGGTTAATTACCTCCGGGCCGGTTGGCGATCTTTCTTCAGTATGGGTGCGATCGCGCCTGCGTTCTCTGCTAGGGGCGTATTGGGCGTTTCCGCTCTCAACACCTGCCAGTCTTGCCCCGGTACAATGTACGGGTCAATGTCCCCCAGTGCCGCAAAACCTTTCCCCTCAGTCGCTTTGGGGCGGTGCGGTGATTCCCGTGGGGTTAGATAGCCGCGCGATCGCGACTTGGCAGGCTGCTGACACGCCTCCCGCCATTGTGGTGACTCCCCGCGCTACCCTGTTTGGCTGGTATTGGGGCCAGGCAAATTCCGGGGGTTCGCCCGAATTGGAAAGCGCCTGGTTGCGAACCGCCGTCTTAAACTATGGCAATTTGCCACCCGTCACAGCCCCCACTGCTTCCACCCCTAGCGGATCGCGAATCTACCGCCAGCCTTCGACAACTGTTCCTGGGGTTGCCCGTCCCCCCGTTCCTTCTCCCAGACAGGGAATGCTGAGAAGCCCGCAAACTGCACCTCCGATGATTCGGGCAAATCAGGATAAACCCATCTTGGCAGCACCTACCCCCTCAGTCCCCCAATCTCCTAGTGCGGATAAAGTCAGCGAACCCGTTATACCAGCAGAACGCTTAAGCCGCGTCAGTCCAAGTAATTTACCGATAACGCCTGTAGAGGCGATCGCCCTGCGCCAGGATGTGGAACAGTTGATTGGGCGCGTAGAAAGCACCTCCTTAGCCGTTAGTGCGGTGAATGGCACGGCAACGCGTCCGGGTGCGATCGCCCAGGCGCGCACCGCTCTCGACCGCTTCCAGGCGTTGGTAGAACAACAAAATTATGCCGAAGCTAGACAACAACTGATTGACACCAGAGAACAACTGATAACCGCTTATCCGGCGCGTCGCCTACCCGAAACCGCCGAAATTCGGGCGATGTGGTTAGATCGCGGCACCATTGTGCAAGCGGGAAGCGAACGAGGTTTAGCCCAAATCTTCGATCGCCTTGCGGCGGCTGGGATTAATACGGTTTTCTTTGAAACCGTGAATGCGGGTTATCCCATTTACCCTAGCAATATTGCTCCCAAAGCCAACCCCCTCGTTAACGGTTGGGACCCTTTAGCCAGTGCGGTGAAGTTAGCCCACGAACGGGGAATTGAGTTACACGCTTGGGTGTGGGCGTTTGCTGTGGGTAACGAACGCCATAATGTCTTGGCGAACCTCCCGCGAAATTATCCTGGCCCAATTCTGTCCGCTCATCCAGACTGGGCAAGTTATGATAATCGCGGCAATTTGATTCCTAGAGGTCAGGATAAGCCGTTTTTAGACCCCGCCAATCCAGAAGCGCGTCGCTATTTGCTGAGTCTGATTGATGAGATTGTCACTAAGTATCGCGTAGATGGGGTACAGCTAGACTATATCCGCTATCCGTTCCAAGATCCGAGTGCCGAACGCAGTTATGGTTATGGGAAGGCGGCGCGGGAACAGTTTCGGGCGTTGGCGGGTGTCGATCCGCGCCAAATTTCTCCCAGACAGACGGAGTTATGGCAAAGGTGGACGGATTTTCGGGTGCAGCAGGTAAACTCGTTTGTGGCGGATGTCTCGCAATTGTTGCGCCGCCGTCGTTCAGACTTAACCTTATCCGTAGCGGTGTTTCCCCTATCCGAACACGAACGCATTCACAAGCTTCAGCAGCACTGGGAAACCTGGGCGCGTCGGGGGGATGTGGATCTGGTGGTTCCGATGACTTATGTCGCCGAGAGCGATCGCTTTGGGCGGTTGACGCTACCGTTAATTACGAATGAGAGTTTAGGATCGGCGCTGGTGGTGCCGGGAATTCGTCTGTTAGATTTACCGAAGGCGATCGCAGTGGATCGAATTCAATTATTGCGCGATCGCCCCGCTCTAGGTTACGCCCTGTTTGCTGCCGAAAATCTCACCCGCGAGTTAGAAACCTTCCTCAACAGTACCCAAGGCGCAACCTCGCAACGCACCCCAAGCGCTATCCCCCACCGCCAGCCGTTCCAAGCCGCATCAACCCGTTATGCGGCGTTACAACAAGAATGGAGTTTTCTATCTAATCAAAATCAGTTACGGATGCGCGAACCCGCTTTACAAGCATTCGATCGACGTTCCCAAGCCTTATCCGCAGCCCTAAAGCAACTCGCGCAACAACCTTCCCCCAGAAATCTCCAAGCTGCAAGGCAAGAACTGCAAGCCTTTCGCCAAGAGTTTCCCAATTGGATGAGCGTACAACGCCTAGAGCAAGCCTATCAGGTGAGTACCTGGGAAAACCGTCTCGCCAGTATTGAGTTGCTGCTGAATTACGGCGAACAGCGCAATGCTACCCGGTAATCTCATCAAAACAGATTGACAAAGGCGATCGCCTCTCTACAACTCTAAAAAGTTCACCCAGTCGCTTTTTTCCCACTGCGATTCAATCTCGCATTAGAAAAACTTGCTTTTCTCAGACAAATCAGCCAATCTGACATTAAGCCACTATTTTCCAAGCAGATTCAGTAATGTCAGACCAAGCAATAGACACACTCAAGCTAATTTTTCAGGATCAACCCGGCTTACTGGAAATTATCCAACTTGGCGGGATTGAATCCGAACAACTACTGAACACCTTTAGAAAACAAGAACTCTTTACCACGCCAATCAATCTCTATGTCACTGGGCGTACAGGTTCCGGTAAAACCTCATTAGGAAATCGCCTGTTAAATCAATCGATCATGAATTCGACAGGCTATCAAGATTGTACCGATAAAGTTGGCTTTTTTAAGCTTGCCAGTAATTTATGTTACTTTGATTTACCAGGAGCCGGAAGTGACGAAGAATACGAAAATATTAATCGTGCTGCCCTATTAATGGATCAAAGGATTGATGAAGACTTAGGGAAAGCACCTGTTAGTAGCTTTGAGGTCGCAACCTACGGGAATCAGGGGCAAATTAAAGAAGAAGGAGTAGAGGTTAGCGATTGGCAATCTGAGAAATCTCAGCGAACCATTGCACCTGATGTTATTTTATATGTTATTGCCCCCCATACGCAGTTTTTACGCTGCGATAGTCAATATTTAGCGAGTTTACTGAAAAGCCAGAAAAAACGCACTGATAAAAATAAAGCGATCTTTGCTTTAAATATCTTCCAACGAGAAGGGCGAGTTTTATCTACGCCTCAAAATATCGCTGATGTCCGGAAAAAAGTTACCGAAATTTATCAGAAGCATTATCCAGCAGAAGAACCGTTCATTGTAGAATTTAATGCTTTAACGGGTGACGGAATTAATGAGATTACTAGCAATATCTGTAAGATTTTGCCTAAATCTAAGTTGGGAAATATTGAGCAAGTTCTGCGCGATGACTTGAAGCAATTTGCAGAACGCGAAAGGCGCGATCGCTATCTAAAAAACCTCATCCGAATTGTCAGCCGTTTAGCAACTTATAAGGTGGATCAAAAAGCGGGCGATCGCGATTTAATCCAAACAGCAACCTCCGCTATTGTCACCTATGGAGTCAAAACCTTCCAGAACCTCGATAAGCTGGAAAAAATTAAGTCAGACATCGACTTAGAGATTAACTTAATAACTGCAAAACTGAAGGAAGAAAGACAACGATTGATTACAATCAATGAAAACAAGACTGAATCAAAAGATATAACTAGAGAGGTTCCCAAGTTTGAGGAAGTAACTGTTACAGATTGGATAGTAGTTAACGAAGTTCGAGTTAAATCTGTTTCAGGATTGAAAAAATTCACTAATATAATCACAGGTTTTTTCGGAATTAAGTTTTTTGATGACAAATTCATTAATGAAACTGTCCGAAAACCTATTGAACGAATAGAAACTCGTTTAGCAGGTTATGAAACAGAAGTGATTGGCACAATTGAAGCAGTTGTAGGACAAGTTGAGAAAGTTATTGGTCAAGAGTATCTTAAAGGAGGTTACTCTGTCATTAAAAGTCTATTGGCGATTGGCTTAGGAACGCAAGCTTATTGTAATGAAGAAAATGCCAATTTCCAAAGCTGCGTTGATCGGGCTGAAGCCAGGTTAGAACATTGCTTAAATTCCCTTCAATCTAAAATTGAATATTGGGTAGACACGGAAGATGCTAGAACCGCAGAACATAACTTAATCCAACTTCTCGAAACCACCTTATCCTAATCAAATTGTAGGTTGGGTTGAGCCTTGCGAAACCCAACACAACCCTGATGTTGGGTTTCGTACCTCAACCCAACCTACTTAATCAACTTCTCGAAACTACCTTATCTTAATTAAGAAAAAACTAATGCTATCTGTCGAATTGTCTTCAGTATCTCTTCCTACAATTCGGGCAAATTTTATTGTAGAAAAACTCAAGCAGTTACCTCAAGACTTGCCTAATCTTAAGCTTTTTGTGACGGGAAGAACAGGAAGCGGTAAGACCACCTTAGCCAACCGCTTAATTGGGATTGACTACTTTCTGAAATCTACAGGCTATCAAGATTGTACTGATGAAATTAATTGGATTGATTTCCCATTAGGCTTAAGCTACTTTGACTTACCCGGTATTTGTAGCGATGACCGATTAGAAAATTATAACCGAGCCTTTATGGGTTTGCGGCAAGTCGAGGATTTTCCTTTTGTAGATAGCATTACCTTAGCAAAATACAATCAAGATCGAATAGCAAAAAGAGTTACTTTGAGAATTGAAGATTTTCAGAGTAAAACGATTGAACCCGATTTGGTACTTTATTTAATCGCTTCTGACAAGCAGTTTATTTCCTCAGATATTGCCTACTTGCGAGACTTATTAAGGAAGAATTACCCGATTGTTTATGTTTTTAATTGTTTTGGCGATCGCGAAACCGGAACCCATGAGTCCGCCTCACCTCAAAACTTAGAAGATATTACCCGTAAACTCAATAAAATTCATGAGGTTTTAGAAATTCCCTATCCGCCAGTTATAGCAAATGTTAACTGTTGGACAGGAAAAGGAATTTCGGATTTAGTTCAACTCTGTTATAGAAAACTTGGCGATGATAAAGGTCGATTACTTTTTGAGTTAATGGAATATCAAATCCAGAAAACGCCAAGCGAGTATTTAGCGAGAGTCAAGGCGAATCTGTTAACAATGACAGCTTCAGTAGCTTGTTACAAAACCAGCCATTTATCAACTGATGTCGATAATGTTTTAAATTTTGTTGCAGGACAGCCCGAACATCTTGATAATTCAGAATATGAGTTTATTGCTTCTAAAGTGAGAGAACTGATTACCGCCAAAATTGAAACTCACTACGAAAAAGTCATCCAGCAGAGGTCTAAGAAAATTTACAAGTCTGTCCCTGTATTTAAAACAATTCATGAGGAGATTAATGATTATAGTCGTCCGATTTATAGAGAAGAGGTGATTTGGAAGAAAACAAGCAATCCCTTTAAGAAACTTAAAAACGAGTGGAAGTATGGATCTTCCAAGAAACCTATAACTGAAAGATATTGCGTTGGTTATCACAAGAAAACCGAAACCCGTCAAGTCCATGTTGGGTATCGAGAAGAGTATTCCCATACTGAATATTGGCAAGAGGAAACGGGAGAATTAAGGGCAGTTGGCACAACTTATCATCATCTTGACAAAGACGGTGTAGCTTTAGTCTTAACGCTTGTCCACCTGGCGATTTTTGCTGGATTGCATGGACTGAAAGGTAAAGCTCAATTGGAAGCCCAATATACCACCTTATACAATGCTTTTCTAGAACGCGGAAAACATCTGCCTAAGTTTCCCTCAAAACCCACTGAAGGGAAGATTTTAGAAATTTTGACAACCCACCAGGATCGGTTGTTTGAGCCATTCTTGGACGAAGCGATCGCCACCAGCGCTCAGTAAGGTTACAATTAAACCCTCCCTTAAAACTCAAAATTCACTTGCAGCACGGATCAATCGCCATCTCAAGCTTCTGATGAGCGTACAACGCCTAGAGCAAGCCTATCAGGTGAGTACCTGGGAAAACCGTCTCGCCAGTATTGAGTTGCTGCTAAATTACGGCGAACAGCGCAATGCTACCCGGTAATCGATTGCTTTCAAACTTACCGAATGACGCGATCGCGTAAATTCAAAGCTGTATTTGGCTGTCCGTTGCGGTTGAGATAACCCGTCTCGATTAAAAAGGCTTTCAACGCTGTTGGAAAATCCCGATGGCGACCGATAGAATTGCCGTTACTGTCGCGGATATCCAAGCCCCAATCGCTCTCGCGATCGTAACGTGCCAGCATGAAATTCCAACCATCCTCGAATTCGCCGAGGAGAATTTTCTGGGCAACATAACCCGCTAAAACGCCATTATTCTCGCCCTCAGTTCTTTCCAGCGTTCTATACATCTGCCAAGCAATCCCTCGAAGATATTGAGGATATTGGCGCGTTACGTCTTCAAAATTTCCATCGCGATAAGACAAAATAACTGAAGGTGGAAATGAACCCGCATAACTGCTAAAAGCGTAAAGAAAACTGTTATCAAAGGCGATCAATTCCATACGACCATCTTGATTGAGATCTTCAAACCGACCCCCATTTCCATCAGCAGGGCCAAATTGGACGGAAGTAAAATTGTTGTCGCGCCAAGTATAAACTTTATGTTCGGTGCAGCAGTGCGCGCCGCCAGAATAGACCTTAACGATAACTTCGGGAGTGCCATTGCTATCGAGGTCTTGCAAGCTGATATTACCGATATTAAAGGTTGAAGTCGTTTCCCTAATCTTTTCTTGACCGTCATAATACAAGGTGTAGCGCAAGTTATTTTCTTCGTTAAGACTCCCGCCACTTTGTCCGTCGTAACTTACAGAGATTTTGACTTTACCGTTGGTAATCTCTCGATTCTGAAAACTCGGTGTATCGTAGTTGATTTGAATTTCAGAGGCAGCTAGCGCGGGAAGGGCAAAGGCAACCGTCGCAATACTACAAGCAGAAAGGAGGGTAGAGAAAAGAGAGCGCATCGATTTAAACTTTTAGAACTATTGATTATCGATAACTTCAAGGTCTAAACGACCGATTCAGCAAATCATAAAAAACTTAAAAGAGGGTTCATTCCTCTCTACCGAACAATGCGATCGCGATTGATCTCCTGACGATGAATTGGGAAGCCCGTGCTGTACCGTAGGTCAGCGTCGGGTAGTTCGCGGGGTTTATCTTTTCTTAGCTCGGCAAGGACGATAGAATTTTATTTAAACTCAAAATTCACTTGCAGCATGGATAAATCGTCGTCTAGGGCTTCCTTGGTGCTGATTTTGTGAACGGTTTGAATGATTTGATCGAGGTGGCTTTCGGGGTTGATGGGGTAAGACTTTAACTCTTCAGTAAAGGCTTCAATTCCCCAGAGTTCGCCGTCGGGTTGATGAATTTCGTAGACCCCATCGCTGAATACATACAGTGAACTAGAAGGCGCGATCGCACATTGGGCCGCGATATACTCAACGTCGGGAAACATTCCCACCGGAAAACCAGGCGTTTTCAATAGCTTAACTTCTGGGCTGCCGTTGCTTGTCGGAGAAATGAGAACCGCCGGGGGATGTCCGCCACTGGCATAGGTCAGTAGCTTTTGGGTGCGATGATAGACGCCGTACCAGATGGTAAAGTATTTATCGGTTTGGGCATTCATCTGAAAGGTGTCATTTAAAGCCGATAGCACCTCATTCGGGCGCGAGAAATTCACCCCAGATAGAGATTGAGTCCGCAGCACATTTAATACCGAAACCGATAATAGCGCCGAACCTACCCCATGTCCGGCCGCATCCACCAAATAGATCGCCAATTCATCGGAATTCAGCCAATAGTAATCAAAACAATCGCCCCCCAACTGGCGGGAAGGCAGAAAACGGGCATCAATGGCGATCGCCTCTGTCTTGAGAGGAGAGGGAATCAGCGATCGCACATACTCCGCCGCCTCCGCCAACTCCGCCTCTAGAATTTGCTTCTGGGTTCGTAGGTCATTACTCAACTGGTGCAAGCGCAATCCCGCCCTTACTTTCGCCCGCAGCTCGTTCATTTCAATCGGTTTAGATAAAAAGTCATCTGCCCCATTATCCAAGCCTTGGACGCGATTCTCGACCCCTTCGCGGGCCGTGAGGAGAACAAAAAACGTCGTGGCTAACTCCGGATCGGCCTTCACCTGACGGCACACTTCCAACCCATCCATGCGCGGCATCATCCAATCGCACAGGATCAGACCCGGTTTTAATTGTTTTGCACTCGCGAGTCCTTCTGCGCCATCATTCGCAACCGATACGTCATAACCTTGATTTTTCAGGGTTTTGGTTAACACTAAGCGGAAAAGTGGGTCATCCTCGATAATTAAAACTTTATACATAGGTAAAACTTAAAGAAGTTGAAAGCCGTAGGCATCCGGTCGTAAGTTTTCTCTCTAATAACTGAATTTAGCCTCAAATGAACCAACTGTTGCGTAAGATAGTGACATAGACGAATGCCACCTTCTAGATAGCATCGAGGGCTATTCTCACCAGCCATCTAGAAATCCTCGTCTAAGCTGCTGTTCATGCTCTTGTCTCTATTGTCTAAGAACAGGTCGGAAAATTGCCAGGTTCTCAAAAGTTTCGTCTTCAAGTTCGTTCAGACCTCAGAGCGTTAGACCAAGTTTTGTCATGGTTCGACCAGTTTGATGAATCCCCTATTCCTAACACAACTTGGATGGAGTGCAAAACTGCGTTAGCTGAAGGCATGACTAATGCGATTCGTCATGCTCATAAAGATCGCTCTTCCGATAGCCCAGTTGAAATTGAATTGACGCTATTTCCCGAACTCCTAGAAATCCGGATCTGGGATTGCGGGCCCGGTTTTGACATAGATGGATGGTTAGCCGACGAGCAACCCCCCTTAGATAATGAAGACCTAGAGCATGGTAGGGGGTTGTTGATGATGCAAAAACTTGTCGATCGCTTGAGTTACGATCGCACGGCGGATCGCCGCAACTGTCTGTTGATGGTTAAGCATTTTCCGCCCCAATAAGGCTTAATCTCCAATCAACCACGACAACAAACCTAAAGTGACGAGGAGAATCAGCCATTGGGGAAACGAGAACCATTCAATAAAGTCAATGGGTTGAATGACGAAAATCTGCGTCACCCACAACCCACTGATTAAGGTCACAATTAAGGCAAGAACAGACATCTCAAGCTCTCCTGGCGAAATTGGTTCTGGGAAATGTCCCTCTACCGTTGTAGAGCATGGCGTAGAGCAAGGTCACTTGAAGAATGTGGAAATTCCAAGTTGGGATGGAAGTTTGAGCGGTTGGGTTCGACTTGGCGGAACTTTGGCGATTGAGGGTGCGTCTTTGAATTCAAAATAAGGTAAGCCCTGAGCTTGGCAAAACAGCACCTGGTTGGCTGAAGCAAACAAAGCCAAGTCTGCTCTAATTTGGAATGAGGCAGACCTAATGCTCGGAGTGTGGAGGCGCGTGTAATGATTCAGCAACTTTGGTCTAAATCCGTTTTAGCGATCGCGATCGCAACGTTGAGTACAACCCCGCTATTGGCACAAACTGCCAATTTTGAAGGGCTATCCCTAGCGACTGGCTTCCGTAGAGCAAGCGCTTCGGGCAATACTGGGGGTTCGGTTTCCCTTTCCACCATCGCCAACACCGACCGCTACAATAACTTTTGCATTGGTTATGGCGGCACCAATCCCGATCATATTATTGAATTACAAAATAACTTTCCATCCCTGCGATTCCGGGTCAATACGCCCAATGAAGCCACTTTAGTCATCCAAGGACCTGATGGGATGCGTTGCGTTACGAGTACGACCATGAACCCCAACACCGTTTTAGAGGATACCAACTGGCCGTCAGGATCGTATCGCGTTTGGGTGGGTTCCAAAGATGCTGGCGATCGCTTCCGGTATAACTTAGTGGTGCAAGAACGCTAAGACAATGAGTGACGACAATTCAAGGCAAGACTCTAGGGTTTTGCCTTGAACAATATTTTTAACTGCTGTTGAGCAAGATTGACTCAGATTAGCGGCAGCATTTTATAAAAAACACTTATCCCGTTGGCGCTGCGATCGCGATTCAACAGAGGAATCAGGCGCGGTCTAGCCGAGTGGGTGCGATTTATAAGTTTCAATTATCAACAAATTCAGCAAGTTTGAGCCAAGATTTTGTAAAAAATGCTGCTTGTTAGTGAAGGCATTGCATAAACTTAAAGATATGGCATTTGCGTGAAGTATAGACTGATGTCTATAAGTTCGGCGAAGGCAACTCAAAGATACAACCCCTGCTCTGAAGCCACTACACACATCACACAGGTGGATTTTCGGCAGGTGTTCCGTGCGGTACAGGCAAGCAGCTTGTAAGCGATACACACAACCAGTATGGAGCGAAAACCATGAATAAGTTTGAGTCGAGGCAGCCACAGCCAAAGTTGGATACGAATGAGGGGTGGGTCGTGCAGGTATATGGCAGTAATCGCCGCTTGCTCTGTGTTTTAGAACCCTCCCACGCTTGGATCTTCTCAATGGGTTGCGTTGTTGGTTTGCTGCTTTCAATTATTTGGATTAACGCCGCTCGCCATAGTCCCCCGTTAGAGCCGGCCCCACCCACAGAGTTACCCGCATTGCAAGTAGATTAATACGCTCCATCACTGCGATCGCAATTCCCATAGAGCAGAGACAGCGATCGCCCAACGAAACAAAAGAAAAACTTATGACTTGAATTTGACATTGCGTTTCAAATTCGTGTCAAAGAGCGTAAAAATTTGGGCTTTTCAGGATAGATTTAAACACATGGAGATTTAAGCATCGATAGAGCATACTCTATGAAGTGTAGTGAAGGATAGCGATCGCCTCCCAGCCCCATTGGGAGAGCGGCAACATCTGAGCGCTCTGTCAATCGGTTCTCGCTTAACACCTGCGCTGTAGGGGTGAAGCGCTTCACCCGCAATCTTTAAAAACTCACCAATCGCAATCATCGTTCTTCATTAGAGGAGTCGTAAGGAGGTACTCATGGATTTTTTGTCCTTATTTTTAATGGATTTCGTGAAGCAGTTGCAGTCGCCAACACTCAGCTTTCTGATTGGTGGCATGGTTATTGCCGCTCTCGGTAGCCAACTGCAAATTCCAGAGTCGATTTGTAAGATCATCGTCTTCATGCTGCTCACCAAAATCGGTCTGACTGGGGGTATGGCGATCCGCAATTCCAACCTGACTGAGATGGTGTTACCCGTAACATTTTCTATCGTGTTAGGAATTCTCATTGTCTTCATCGCCCGCTATACATTGGGCAAGCTGCCGAAGGTCAAAGCCGTGGATGCGATCGCGACCGGGGGGTTGTTTGGTGCCGTGAGTGGCTCTACTATGGCTGCCGCCCTGACGGTTCTTGAAGAACAAAACATCCAATACGAGGCATGGGCAGGCGCACTTTATCCTTTTATGGATATCCCAGCACTCGTCACTGCAATTGTGATAGCCAACATTTATCTCAATAGGAAGAAGCGTAAAGCAGCAGACGAGTATCCCAGCAAGCAGGAGTATGTCGGTACCGCAGGAGAATATATCGCTCCCGCAGGCGCGGCTTTAAGTACCGCAGGCGCACCTCTCCCCGCAGGCACATCTTTCAGTACCACAGGCGATTATCCCAACCCCGCAGGTGATTATCCCACCAGCCGACAAGAATATCGTAGAAAACAGCAGGGGCATACAGATAATCGGGTCAAAATATGGCCCATCGTGCAAGAAAGTCTCCAGGGGCCTGCTTTATCAGCAATGTTACTCGGTCTTGCTCTTGGCTTGCTCGCCCAACCGGAAAGTGTCTATAAAAGCTTCTACGACCCCCTCTTCCGAGGCCTGCTTTCGATCTTGATGCTAGTCATGGGTATGGAGGCTTGGTCAAGAATTGGCGAACTCCGCAAGGTAGCCCAGTGGTACGTCGTGTATAGCGTGGTGGCACCCCTGCTGCATGGGTTCATCGCCTTCGGCCTCGGTATGATTGCCCACTACACCACAGGATTCAGTTTGGGCGGTGTCGTGATTCTAGCTGTTATCGCTGCGTCCAGTTCAGACATCTCAGGCCCACCCACGTTGCGGGCCGGTATCCCGTCGGCCAATCCCTCCGCCTACATCGGCGCATCCACAGCCATCGGTACACCCATCGCGATCGGTGTGGCAATACCGCTCTTCCTGGGGCTGGCTCAGGCGATAAGTGGCATCTAATCCCAAACGGGTCGCAGCGTTCTCTTGACTTGGCAGACCCAACAATTCAACATACATCGTTAAGGAGGTAATTAACATGGCCAAGCCAGCCAAAAAGCTTGTCATCGTCACGGAAAAGATTCTGCTGAAAAAGATCGCCAAGATTATCGAAGAAGCCGGAGCGACTGGTTATACAGTGGTGGAGACGGGTGGTAAAGGTAGTCGCAACGTGCGCTCGTCGGGACAACCCAACGTTTCCGACACCACGGCGAATATAAAGTTCGAGATACTCACCGAAAATCGGGATATGGCGGAGGATATTGCGGATCAAATCGCCATAAAGTTTTTCAACGATTATGCGGGCATTGCTTATATCTGTGACGCGGAGGTCTTGTACGCGCACACTTTCTGCGGGCCAGATGGCTGTTGAATCGCATTGATGCAGACCTAAAAAGCCGGGACATAACCCCGGCTTTTTAGTCACTAATGCCAATCGGTGGGTCTAGCAGCCTGTTGACGCCTTCATTCAAGGGTATATTTAGCGATCGCGTCTACTATTATCTTAGGTTGGGCCAAGAAATCGTTCCCCATCAAAGTGAATTAAATGAGTTGGAGAATCTGCCACCCAAACCTCCGTCTCCCAAGCAATTTCTCCAAGATACCGTGCTAAGTCTCGACGCTGTAAAAATGCCGTCACAAAGACTAAGCCAGCCGTAGAATGTGCAAATAATTGTTGCAGTTCATTCCGTCGCTTGGCATTTACAGGGCCATGACTAGTTACAGCTTCAATGATAATTAACCAATTTCTTTGGCGGTCGTGAACTAGAATGTCGGGCATCTTACCATGAGCTTCGATGGTAACGCCTAAAGCAGCTAATGCCTTTCTGTCAAAGTATCCCCATTTTTCTTCAGCATCACCCACATAGAGTAATTGACTTCCGGGCGTAAATCGCGGACAAAACTCATTAATAATTTGCTCAATCAAGATATTTTGTCCGCCAGGGGATAAAGATAGGGTCAGTCCGGGTGCTAAAGTGACTGGAATCCTTTGGATTTGTCGTTCGCGAGCATAGCGCTGACGTAAAGTTTCTACAGAGGTTAAGTAAATTTCTAATTGATTAGACCAGCGATCTATCCCATAAGACCTGAACAACAAAAGTAAATTTGGCTCAATTTGGTAAACTGTTTTAGGGCTATTGGGAGGTCGAGAGGGTCGATCGGGATTGACAATAACAATTCCGGCTTCTACAAATTGATGAACCGTTTGCCGGCGAATCGTTTCTCGCGTATTAGGTTTATATTGTTTTCCATAATATTGAGCAATAAATTCCATAATGGGGGTAATTCCCATCAAAGGATTATTCGCATTTCTCCAGACTTTCTGAGGTTGTAGATCGAGTAAAGCTAATAAAGTTAAAGCAGAGCGTTCATTTTGCTGTGCAGATGGCATTCCTATGTCTCTAAGAATAGCCTTGGCTTCCTCAATTCGTTGTGCGATAATCACCCAATTGAATTCAATACGATCGGACATTAAAATAGCTTTAACGAAAGTTGTTTGGGTTGATTGAGTATGTATCCAGAAGCAGGTGGTGTTGAGCTACCGTTGAGGTAAGCTTTAACCGAAGTTGCGATCGCTTTTGCCAATAACGGCGGAACCGCATTCCCAATTTGCTTATACTGGCTTTCTTGAGAACCGGAAAACTCAAAATTATCGGGAAAACTCTGTAATCTTGCACCTTCGCGAACTGTTAATCGTCTTCTGCGTCCATCGGGTAATTTAATTCGTAGCATATCACCTGTTGCGCCGCTCAAATTACGGCAAGTAACAGTTCTAGCAGGTGCATCTAGATATAAATCTCTGGGTTTAATACATTTAGAGGCACTTTCATATTTTTTGATATATCGATCCATGCTAGCGGTGAGAAACTTAGGATTTTCAGGTATTGAGAAAGCCAGTTCTCCTAAAGCCTCTCCTGCGGTGTAGGGACAACTGGAATGCGTTTTTTGAGGCCAAACCCAGCCGCCGAGATGAGCAACGCAAAATAACCGCTCTCGCCGCTGAGGAACGCCATAATCAGCCGCATTGAGAATTTCCCACTCTACGATATATCCTAATTCTTCTAAGGCTTGCACAATTTCTAGAAAGTAAGCCTTGCTGCGAAATAACATTCCTCGGACATTTTCAAATAAAGCCAATTGAGGACGATAGCGTTTAATCGCATCCAGAAAGATCGGAAAGCCATCCCGACTATCGGTTAATCCTAACTGATGTCCTCCCACACTGAAAGGCTGACAGGGGGGCCCGCCAACGATCGCCTTAGCACCCTCTACTAGCGCCGGGTGACGAGTTAGCTTAACTTGATGACACAATCGGTGTAGATTTTGTTGATAGGTTTTGCAAGCATCAGGAAGCTGTTCGTAGCCAATTGCTCTTAAACCGCAGGCTTCAAAACCCAAGGCTAACCCGCCACAGCCAGCGAACAAGTCAACGACTAATGGGGAATTATCCTCAATCAAGGGTATATTGAGCGATCGCGCTACGAAATCGAGATAGGGAATTTTAGCGTCAGGATTTGCTGACTTCATCGCGATCGCACTCAACGGGACAATTTCTACCATACCAGCCAGAACCCGCGCCCATTCACCAAATCGGTTAACCTTTGGGAGCCACGAATGGATTACCATAGGGCTTACTGCTCGAAGAGTCGGGCTACAAGCCACTAGGTTGTTGATTGACGCGAAATAGCTATGCGGTACTTAATTACAAGTGCATTGCCTTATATTAATGGCATTAAACACCTGGGCAACCTGGTTGGATCGATGTTGCCTGCGGATGTGTATGCTCGGTTTCTCCGCCAAGAAGGGGAAACGGTGCTTTATATTTGTGGAACGGACGAACATGGGACCCCGGCGGAAATCGCCGCGTTGGAAGCCGGGTTAGAGGTTTCAGAATTTTGCAAGCAGCAATACGAACGTCAAGCCGATGTTTATGCTCGCTTTGGGCTATCCTTTGATTACTTTGGTCGGACTTCCTCGCCAGAAAACCACGAACTGACGCAACACTTTTATCAACGTCTGGCCGATAATGGGTATATGGAAGAGCGAGAAATCAGCCAGATGTACTCGCTTGAAGATAAACGATTTTTGCCCGATCGTTATGTGATTGGTACTTGTCCGAAATGCGGCTATGAGTCAGCGAGGGGCGATCAGTGCGAGAATTGTACCTCGGTTTTGAACCCAACGGATCTGATTAATCCCCGCAGCGCCATTTCGGGAAGTACAAATCTAGAAATTCGTCAAAGCAAGCACTTATTTCTGCGGCTAGATATGCTCAGTGATGCCGTGCGCGAATGGGTGGAAAATCATAAAGAGTGGCCCGTACTCACTAAATCGATTGCGATGAAGTGGTTAAATGAGGGGTTGCAGGGTCGCTGCATTACCCGCGATTTAAGTTGGGGAGTACCCGTTCCGCGTCCAGATTTTGATGGGAAAGTCTTTTATGTGTGGTTTGATGCGCCAATTGGCTATCTCGCCGCTACGAAAGCTTGGTCAGGTCAAGGTGAGGGCAGAGATTGGTTAAGCTGGTGGCAGAATGCGGATGATGTGCGCTACGTGCAGTTTATGGCGAAGGATAATCTGCCATTCCATACCATTATGTGGCCGGCGATGATCTTAGGCACTAAGGAACCTTGGAAGCAAGCCAACTATATTAAGGGCTTTAACTGGTTAAATTACTACGGCGGGAAGTTTTCCACCAGTTCTAAGCGCGGGGTATTTCTGGATCAAGCGTTGGAAATTGTCCCGGCGGATTATTGGCGCTATGCTTTAATGGCCACTGCACCTGAATCTTCGGATTCGGCGTTTACTTGGGAGTTATTCCAAACCAAGATTAATAAGGATTTGGCGGATAACTTGGGGAATTTTGTCAACCGCATTCTCAAGTTTGCGGCGTCTCGTTTTGATAGCAAGATTCCTAGTGGGGGAACGCCAACAGAGGTGGAAGAACGCTTAGAGGCGAGTTGTCAGGAGTGGGTAGCAACGCTGCGCCATCACCTGCAAAATATGGAATTCCGCAAGGCGGCGGATAGTTTATGCGCGTTGTGGACGGTAGGAAACCAGTATATCGATGAACGGGCACCGTGGGCGCTGTTTAAGCAAAATCCAGAGGAGGCGGCGTTAGTCATTCGCACTTGCATCCACCTGATTCGGATTTATGCGATCGCCTCTACTCCCATTATCCCCTTCACGGCGGAAAAACTCTGCGATGCGCTTCATTTATCTGAGGCTGAAAGAAAGAGCAGTCTGGCTACTGTGGTTGATTTTAACGTTCTGGAGTGCGATCGCCCCTTTGAAGTTCCCCCTCCATTATTCCAAAAACTCGATGACGAACGCATCGCCGAGTTGAAAACCCAGTTTGGCGGATAGGAAGAATGGGAATTGGGAGTTGGGAGTTGGGAGTTGGGGTAAAGAAGATGGGGAGATGGGGGGAAAGGAGTTCCGAGTTCCGAGGGGGAAAAGAGTGCTGAGTAGAAAGTGCTGTTGCTTTAGCTTCCGCGTAGCGGTGTGCTGAGTTGGTAGTTACCAAATTTTTTATCTCTTCCTCCCCCAAATCCTAACTCCCCATCTCCTCATCTCCCCATCCTCTTTCCCACTCAGCACTTAAAATATAGCTGTACTCAGTAAGGTTAGGACAGACTAAACTCCTCAAAGGATGAGACTCACTCGGTTTTAACTCAGCACTCAGCACTCAGCACTTAAAATTCAAAGGATGAGACTCACTCGGTTTTAACTCAGCACTCAGCACTCAGCACTCAGCACTTAAAATAAAGCGTGGAAATTCTGCTTTCTCTTGCCCGTTATGGGATTTTAGGCTTAACCTATTTAGGACTAGCGTTAGGTGAGTTTCCCGGCTTGCGGATGAACCGTCCAACGATCGCGCTAGTGGGTTCGGCGTTTCTGATTGCGTTGGGTGCGCTAAACTTACAACAGGCTTGGACTGCCATTGATGCCAACACGATTGTGTTTCTTCTCAGCATGATGGTGGTTAATGCCAATTTATCCTATTCTGGCTTTTTTCAACTGGCGTTAGTTTCGCTGATTCGCTTAACCAGCAGTCCGTTTGGCTTGCTGATGGTTTTAACGTTTGGTAGCGGGATTTTATCGGCGTTTTTCTTGAACGATACGCTGGCGCTAGTGTTTACCCCGCTAACCCTGAGTTTGACACAGGCGCTGAATTTAAACCCGATTCCTTACCTGTTGGCGATCGCCTCTGCTACTAATTTAGGTTCAGTTGCTACTCTCAGCGGCAATCCTCAAAATATCTTAATTGGTTCTTTTTCTCAGATTGGCTATCTCGAATTTGCTCAAGCCTTAACTCCCATTGCCTTAGTGGGTTTAATCGGTCAAATTGGCTTATTGTGGCTATTGTATCCCGATGTCCGCTCAACTCAAGCGATTACTGAATTACCCAAACTGCGCTATCGCATTTTCAAACCCCTATTTAGCAAAACGATCGCGATCGCAGTTGGATTGCTGATTGCTTTTACGCTAGGCTTTCCTTTAGGGGAATCTGCACTCACCGCAGCAGCTTTACTCTTAATTACGCGACGAGTAAAACCAGAACGCATTCTCAAGCAAGTCGATTGGAATTTATTAGTCCTGTTTTCGGGTCTATTTATCTTAACCCAAGCCACGCAGCGCTTAAACTTACTGGGAATTTTCGTCCCATTAACCCATACCGCCGTTGGTTTGGTTTCGGTTGTCACTGTTTTATCGAATTTAATCTCGAATGTTCCCACCGTTTTGTTGCTACAACCTTTAATTGAGGCTGAAGATACGCGATCCTGGTTGTTATTAGCCGCAAGTTCCACCCTAGCCGGAAACTTAACCTTATTTGGAGCAGTGGCAAACTTGATTATGGTAGAATCGGCTGCTAAGTTGGGTTATCAGCTCACCTTCTGGGAACACCTGCGCTTTGGGGTTCCTCTCACCCTCGCAATGGTTGTTTTTACTTATTTCTGGCTTTATTAAGTCGGAATACCCCATTCAATCCCGCACGAAGTCAATCCTCAGCAAAAGATTGAACTGCACGCAGGTGATGCTAGCATGAACGTTTAACAGATCTGAATAGTTATCGTTAGCTGAGTTTTAGCCTAATCCCATTTGGGGATTTCTGCACGGATCTGGGAATGCTACCAGTAGACAACTTTTCCGAATGTTCGCCTTATTAGGCTTGGGTAAACTATGTCAAAATCGGATACCCCTTCTTCTGGCTTTCGTTCAGCCTCCGAATTCCCGAAAACCCTCGATAACTTGCAGGCTGAGGAGGCTAACCAGCTTTACCAACAGATGAGAGACTGTCTGATCTTTACCAATCGTAGCCGAGGACAGTTGATTCGCAGAAATGAAGAATACAAAAAGTCTACTTTAAAGCTTAAAACCGATGTTGAACGGTTACAGGGGTTAATCAACCAACTCAGCACTGTGAAAAAGCAGGGTAGCCAGGATAGCCAACAAACGATTCAAGCTTTGGAAAGTGAATTGCAAAAGATGACTTCCCACTTAGATCAACTTTCAGAAGCATTCGATCTGATGGGAGTGAACGATCCGCAACATGTCCAGTGGGGTTTGTTTACGGGTAATCGACTTTACCAGTTTTGGTCAGCAATCCGCAAGATTGTGTTATGGTGGCGAGAAGAAAATGGGGTAGAGAGTTCAACGCTAACCGGTTCTGTACCTCCCCAACTCCCTAGCGAATTCGATGTTGATGAGGATCGCAGAGAACATCCTCAAATGTATGAAGATTCCGCATCCATCGGGCGATCGCTCTTAGACAAATAATAGAACAATGGGTAAAAAACGGATCGCTCAACTCCTAGAGCAACTCCACGAGAATCAGCAAAAGGAGCTAGAAAACGCTGCTGCAATTTTCACCGTTGCTCAAGTTGCTGTCAACCAGCTAAGAGAACAAGTTTCTCAACCTGAAACGGCTTTACCCCCGGCGGTTGGGTTGAGTTCGCCTCGTCAAGTCACTCAAGAAGAGTTAGTCAAGCGCTATGGTTCTCACTTAGAATGTCGAAAAGCAGCGAAAGCGCGGGGAATCGTATTTAGACGTACTCCCACCTGGAAGCAGTTAATTGCAGCGTTTAGCTATTTAGACGCCTTTCAGCAGGCGATCGATCGCTATATGACAGCGTATCCCAATTCTGACTTACCGGAAATGACAATCCAATTGAAACTAGCCCCAGGGGGAAGAGTTGAGAGAATCGATCCGTTAAGCTCTCAATAGGATTAACGCGATTATCAGGAGAGGGCGATCTGTGAGCGAGCCAATCGATCTATACTATTGGCCAACCCCGAATGGTTGGAAAATCAGCATTTTTTTAGAAGAAACGGGTATCCCCTATCAGGTTATCCCGATTGATATTGGGGCGGGAGATCAGTTTCAACCGAATTTTCTGCAAGTTAGCCCTAATAATAAGATGCCTGCTATTGTCGATCCCAATGGGCCGGGGGGTCAACCCCTAACGTTGTTTGAATCGGGGGCCATTCTTTTATACTTAGCAGAAAAAACGGGTCAACTGATTCCCAGCAATCTGCGCGATCGCTATACTGTCATTCAATGGCTGATGTTCCAAATGGGGGGAGTTGGACCGATGTTAGGTCAAGCCCACCATTTTCGCCAGTATGCCCCAGAACAGATTCCCTATGCAGTGAATCGCTATACCAATGAAGCAACGCGGCTGTATCGCGTTTTAGAGAAGCAGTTAAGCAAGAGTGAGTTTATCGCGGGTGAGTATTCGATTGCAGATATCGCTATTTTCCCTTGGATTGTCCCTCACGAAAGTCAAGGACAAGATTTAGCCGATTATCCTAATCTAAAGCGTTGGTTCGAGACGATTCACAATCGCCCTGCGGTTCAGCGCGGTTTGGAGTTGTTGAGCGATCGCCGAGGTGCGAAGATGGATGATAAGGCGAAAGAGGCGTTGTTTGGTTCCCGCCAGCTAGAACAGCGTTAAGACGACGATCGCGATCGCACGAATTGCTATTCTAGACAGGTGCGATCGCCTCTTATCAACCTATGGATAACGATATCCTTCTCTTCTTCGCCACAGTTGGCGGATTGATTGTTTACCTCATCTTCTCCGCTAAAACCGAGATGGGGACAAAATGGCCTGGGCAGAAAAAAGAATAAGCCGACAAGCTATCATCAAACAATGGAGGTAAGCGGACTCGAACCGCTGACATCCTGCTTGCAAAGCAGGCGCTCTACCAACTGAGCTATACCCCCAAACGGGATAGGCTTAATAGTAGCGGCTTTGGACTGAAAAAGGAAGTCAGCATCGATACAATTTACATTGCTAAACTTATGAACCTGGTTGTTGCCACCTTTTATAAATTTGTCCCTCTCCCTGACTTTACCGAAAAACAAGAACCCCTCCTCACCTTCTGCAAAGCGCAGCAAGTTTGTGGAACCATTCTCCTCGCGGCTGAAGGAATTAATGGCACAATAGCAGGTTCGCGTTCAAACATCGACGCAGTGCTAGCTTATTTGCGCTCTGATGCCCGTCTAGCCGACTTAGAGGCAAAAGAATCATTGACCGACAACCCGCCGTTTGAGCGCATGAAGGTGCGGCTAAAATCAGAAATCGTCACCTTGGGCGTTCCCTTCGTTAACCCCAACGAACAAGTGGGTCACTATGTAACGCCCCAAGAATGGAATCAACTGATTCAAGACCCCGAAGTAATTCTAGTGGATACGCGCAACGATTACGAGGTTGCCATTGGCACCTTTAAAGGGGCGCAAAACCCGGAAACCGAATCTTTCCGTCAGTTTCCCGATTACGTGCAGCAAAACCTCGACCCGACCAAACATCGCAAAGTCGCCCTATTCTGTACTGGGGGCATTCGCTGCGAGAAAGCCACCTCCTATATGCTGGCCCAAGGATTTGAGGAAGTGTATCACCTCAAAGGCGGCATCCTCAAATACTTAGAAGAGGTTCCCCCAGAAGAGAGTTTGTGGGAGGGGGAATGTTTTGTGTTTGACCAACGCGTAGCGGTACAGCATGGCTTAGAGTTGGGTACCCATGAAATGTGCGCCAACTGCGGCCATCCTATTTCTGAAGAAGACAAAGCCTCGCCTCAGTATGAAGCGGGGATTTGCTGTCCGTTTTGTTTTGCCGAACTCACGCCCGAAAAACGCACCCGCCAGGAAGCAAGGCGCAAACAGCGAGAGTTGCACAACAGAACCCTGGGTTCTGATTCAACCCCTAAGAAATATTAATGCTTTTCGGGAAAGGAACCGTTTCGCCTTCTTTGGCTGGCGCGTTCTTTTTGGCTTCGTAAAACTGAGTCGCCACCACTCCTAAAGCGTACAGTAAGGTGGCGTTATTGGCGGCCCCTGCTACGGTACCCACCAGGGGGATTAATTCAATAAAGCTTAATCCCGTTTTGACTACGCCAGAACTGCCTACTGAGAGGCCGTAAATGGCGAGGACTTCTCCCCGACGGGTAGGTTCGTGCAGGGAGAACCCATAGGCGGCGGCGATGCGATAAATCATTTCGGCTTGCAGGGCGGTAACTGCCGCTAAATCGACGGCAAACAGGGCTAGGGCAAGCGGGGGAATAAAGTTGGTTAACAGCCCGATTCGGCCGCCTTGGAGGGCGGTATCGACAATAATGCGATGGGAGATTTGGCTGGGACTTTCAGAGGGGTATTTTTGCCGCAATGCTTCGATATCTTGTTCGACTTTATCAATATCGACTTGCCCTAAAGCTGCCATCACCCAACTGAGGACGGGCAGTTTGGTGGCATATTTAACCACCGGGTTTTCGGCGATGGGGGTTACGACGCGTCCGATGGTTTCGGTTCCTTGTTCGACAAACTGATGGGTTGTTGTCCCAACGTTTTGGGCGACACCTCGCGCGGTATCGGAGGCGTCTTTGGTGGCAGAAATCCCAAATTCAATGGCATCTGCGATCGCTGCATTCATCTTATCCGTACAAGAACTGGCGGTGGGAATGGCCATAGATTTTTGTTCTCCTCTGTGACGGGTCATCCACTCTTACTGTATAGAACTCCTGTGAGCAATACCTCTAACCCGTGGCAGTGATTCGCCAAAGTCGCGATCGCTCTTTACTGTTGAGTTAAGCTAATCTACAACTTAGGCGACTGGCTACTTCAACGCTCTGTAACAGTTCCTAACAAAGCCTCTCCCCAAAGTCATCTGAGTGATAGGATTCCCTAAAAACCTTAGATAGAGGGATTTATGGCTAACGAATTGACAGGACAACCCCCCATCTTTGGCGGTGGCACCGGTGGCTTGCTCACTAAAGCCGAAATTGAAGAAAAATATGCCATCACCTGGACAAGCCCGAAAGAGCAAGTCTTTGAGATGCCGACTGGGGGCGCAGCAATTATGCGTCAAGGCGAAAATCTTTTGTACCTCTCTCGCAAAGAACACTGCATCGCTTTAGGCGGGCAGCAATTGCGGGCGAAGTTTAAAATCACCGATTACAAAATTTATCGCGTCTTCCCCAATGGTGAAGTGCAATATCTGCACCCAGCCGATGGCGTCTTCCCTGAAAAGGTCAACCAAGGACGGCCCTACAACGGCAAAAAAGACCGCAAAATTGGCAAAAATCCCGAACCCGCTACTCTCAAATTCACGGGCAAGCGTCCTTGCGATGTTTAGTCTGTAATTAACATCTAGAGTTTTGAATTTTGAGTTGTGAATCGATTGATTCTGAATTCAAGATTCAAAACTCTTTTAGGTTATTTGTTCAGGCACAGAAATTAGGCGAGTTGACCTGAACCGCACGCTCGCATGGGCAACTCTAGGGGGCTGCCAAATTAATCCAATCCTCCCCATTTTTGGCACTCACCGCTTAAGTTGAAAGAGTGCTTTGTTTGTTTTTAAAAACCTTAAATCTTACCAAAAACCCCGCTTGCCGCTAGGTAAAATAGTTGCCCAGTTAATTCTCGCAACCGCCAGTTGTTCTTCGGTCACTTTTGCCCCAGTCAGGTTTGCCCCGCAGAGGTTAGCGCTGCGGAGGTTGGCATTACTGAGGTGAGCGTAACTTAGATCGGCTCCTCGTAAATCTGCCCCCTCTAAGTTGGCATAGTTAAAATAAGCGCGGCTGAGATTAGCATCTCGTAAGATCGTTTGTTTTAAGCGCGCCCGACCAAAATTAGCGCGATAGAGATTCGCGCCGCGAAAGTCGGTTTTAACAAATTTAGATTGGGTAAAAATCGCGTCTGCTAAGTTCGCTTGCTGTAAGTTGAGGGCGCTGAGATCGTGATCGGCAAAATCTCGCCGCCCTTTGCCATAGTAAGTTAATAGATCGTCAGAATTTAGCCGCGTAGGAACTCTGGCTTTCCCGCCAGTAGTGGCTTGCGTATTGCTGCTGGTAAACGACGAGGTATTGGAGGAACTTATCGTCGAACGACGCGGATCGGCGAGAGTCCCGTTCAGTCGCTTTTGGCGATTTTTAATCATTTCGGCCATGCGCGCAGACTGGGTTAAACCTGTAGGCCCTTGGGGAACTCGGTTAGGACTCACAAAAGACTGCGGCTGTCCTCCAGAAATCGGGGCCGTTTGAGCAATCATACCTTGGGCGAGGCTGTCTAAATATGGCTCTAAATCTAAGGCTCGCAGAATATCGCCGGCCGACTGGTAGCGATGTCGAACCGAGACTTCCAGCATTTTCTTTAAGACGTTGGCAAAATGTTCGCTGACTTGAACGTGATTTTGCCACATCAATTCCCCGGTGGTGGGGTCGTAGTCTAAATCCTTGGGCGATTTGGCCGTCAGCAAGTAGACGCAGGTGACGCCAACTGCATAAATATCGCTGGCATAAACTGGGCGCAGGGCCATTTGTTCTGGTGGTGCGTACCCCGGCGTCCCAATAGCATACGCGGTTAAGGCGGTCTGCTCGGAGGCGCTGGCCACAGTGGGGTTTACTTGGTCTTTAACGGCTCCAAAATCAATCAGAACGAGTTTTTTATCTTGATTGCGGCGAATCAGGTTTGCGGGCTTAATATCGCGGTGAATCACTTGCTGAGAGTGGATGTATTCTACTAGAGGCAAGAGTTCGCTTAAAAATTGCTTGACACCCGCTTCGGTAAACGGGCCGCCGCGCTTGACTTCGCGATGGAGGGTGGAACCGCTGATGTATTCCTGAACCAGGTAAAATTCCTGTTCAGTTTCAAAGTAGTCTAGAAGCCGAGGAAGTTGGGGATGGTTGCCGATTTTACCCAGGGTTTTTGCTTCGCGGCGAAACAGTTCCCGTGCCATCTGCAAGACTTGAGGAGTCGTTGAGGCTGGGCGCAGTTGTTTGATAACGCAGTAGGGTTGTCCGGGTAATGATTCGTCTCGCGCTAAGAATGTCGCGCCAAACCCCCCTTGTCCTAGGGCTTGATTAACGCGATAGCGATCGCGCAGGAGTAAGGTTGTGCCACAGGCGGCGCAGACATCATTGGTTGGAGGATTTTCAGGATTCGGACAAGCCGGATTTACGCAGTAGCTCATTGAGGCTTCACTCGCTTCAACATTAACCGCCAGGATAGTGCCACCCTAGATTCATTATGTGTGTATAGACGCGAACTTACGATGCCGAAGTTGTAGAAAGTTATTAAAGAGTCCTTAAAGTTACTCTGGTTTGAGATTGTGCAGGAATTTAGGGGCGTTTGCTAAAGGGTTGCTGTCTAGGGGCAATCCGATCGCTAGGCTGTACAATCTAAGATTCCCAAAATATATCCTCAGATTGCAATGAATTCGCAATTTGAGATTTTTAATTGGTCTGGGGTCATTTACATCATTGTTTCCTCCTTGCTTGTCCGTTGGGAAATCCCCTCAACAAGCCCTAGATTCGAGCATTGCGCGGGTTGATTGCTTGTGAAACTCAACCCTAAAATGTTTGACGCACTGAGGGGCTAGACCCCTCGTTTCTCATTGCGTAGTTTGCCAACTTTTGCCTGGGCTGGCTCATTTTTCAGCGCTCAAAATCCGGAAATTTAATTTAACTATACTGCCAAACTTTGAGCGTGCGATCCTGAGAACCACTGATTAAGGTTTTTCGATCTTGGCTGAAGGCGATCGCTCTGACTCCCCCTCGATGTCCGGATAAGGTTTGTAATTTTTCTCCTGTTTCTAACCCCCATAGAACGATTGTTCCATCTTCACTGCCACTAGCAAGCAGTTTACCATCTGAACTAATTGCTACAGCGTATACGCTGCCCTGATGACCTGTAAAGGTTTGCACCAGCCCGCCGGTTGCCGAATTCCAAAGCTTAATGCTCTGGTCGTTACAACCCACTGCAAACATTGTGGCGTCAGGATTAAACATCACACCATAGGGAGTCACCGCAGGTTCTAGCGTAAATCTGGGCTTTCCGGTTTCGAGGTGCCAAAGTTGAATGATGCCCTTGTTCGCTTCTAAGTTACTGCCAGTTAGCACTAGCAGTTGTCCGTTAGGACTAAACGCGAGAGAGGAAATTTCGCAAGCAACGTAATAGTTGGTGCGGATGAGTTCCCCACTTGTTAGATCCCAAACTTGTAGCGAACCATTTTGATCGACCGGATCGCCACCGCTACTGGCTAAGGTTTTGCCATCAGGACTGATAGCCACAATTGTAGTCCAGTCTTCGGCCTCTAGGGTACGGATTGGTTGACCCGTTGACAAATTCCAAATTTCTATATCTCCCTTGGCGCTTGCTAAAAGCTGACCATCAGGACTGAGGGAAACGGAAGTCACGGGGGCTTCTGTCGCATCGCTGCTGAGGGTAGATTTTAACTCGCCGGTGTTTAAATCCCACACCTTCACCACCTCATAATCGCTGGCTACGAGGGTGTTTCGATCGGCGCTGAGGTCTAAAGCCGCGATCGCGCTTTGGTTGCCACTCAGAGTTTGCACGCATTGCCAAGCGTTACCCTCCGGAGAGGGTACGGGCGAGGGTTGGGGAACTTCAGTAGAAACTGATACTGTCGGGGAAACAGCAGACTCCGCAAAATCCTCATCTTCATCCTCGAAGTCTGCAAACTCATCGGTTAGATCTGCATCCTGTTCTTCAATCCCCTGTTCTCTAGATTGGAGATTCTTAACCCGTTGCACGAGCTTACCGAGCCATTTTTCGGCCTCTTCTGGCAGTTTATTTGGAAGAGAAGGGTTTTGGAAATTCAAGCGGGCGGCCGACTCTTCGACTGATTTTTCTAAATTCGCCAATTGCGATCGCACTCTTGCCAGATTCTCGTTCAAAGCGCTCAACTCTGGTTTCTCCACCGCACTCAATTGCTGTTGCAGTTGGTGGATGGCGTTAGACAACTGAGAAAATCGCTGTTCTAAAAAGTCTGGAGTCCCGCTTGCACTCGGCTCGGTGCGAATTGCCGCTAAACCCTCAAGTTGCTGTTGCAGTTGAGCAAACCGACTTTCTAACGCCTCCTCACTTAGAGGGGTCAGCGCTGCCAATTGGGCCTGTAAGGGGGCTAAATGGCTCTCTAATGCCTCCGCAGTTAGGGGTGTGGGGCCAGTAGAAGCCGCAGAAGTCAAGGCGCTTAATTGGGATTGTAAGGGGGCTAGACGGCTTTCTAAACCCTCAACCGTGAGGCTAGGAGCCGGAAGGGGTAGCGTTTCTAACTGTTGAGTGACGCTCGCCAACGAATCTACTAAATGGGCAAGTTGTGCGCCAAGCTGACTGGTATTTTCGCGAATGGATTCGAGTTGCAACGAACTGGTTTGAACGGCTTCTACATCCAAAGACGCCAAACGGTTCTGTAAATCATTTTGCAGCGCTACGAGTTGCGAGGCTAACTGAGCTTGTCCGCTTTCCCAGGCTTCTTGGGGGATGGTGGTTTGTTCGAGTTGCTGCTGTAAAGCGGTTTGGGTGGTTTGCAAGTTTTCAAGCTGGCGCACAACCTGCTGCCAAGATTCCTGAGAGACTGCACCTTGGGCAAGTTGTTCTAACTGTTGCTGCAATGGCAGTTGAGCGGCTTGCAAGCTTTCTAACTGATGCAAAACGGGTTGCCAAATTTCTGGGGATGGCGAAAGCTGTTCTAACTGTTGCTGTAAAGGGAGTTGAGCGGCTTGCAGGCTGGCCACTTGAGCAAGTAATTGACCGAGTTGAGCTTGTAAATCGGTAAGGGTTAAACTTTCTAACGGAGCAATTCCAGCTTGCAGGCGAGTCAGCGCCTCAGTCACAGACCGTTCTAAGCTTTCTAGGCGATCGGTGGCTGGGAGTCGATCGAGACGCTGTAGGACATTGGCTTGGCTTTCTAAAAGATAGGCGGATTGGTTGCGTAACTGAGACAGATCGGCTTGAAGTGCTGCACTATCTAGCGTTTCTAGGGCTGCAAGGCGATTTTGTAAATTTTCCTCAGCGGCGGCGATCGCTTCATCAAGCCCTGCAATTTCTGACTCCAAACGGCTGAGATTAAATTGAGAACCCATTGCCAAAACTGCCGCACGCAACGCTTCAAAATCGTTACCAAGCTGTTGAGTCACTTGAGCCATCTCAGTTGTACTGCTTTGTAACGCTTGTCGATCTAGCTTTTGGCGGTTCACCCAACTGAGGAGCAACGCTAGCGAAACGGGAGCCGCCACATAAGCCACTTGGTTTAAGATGACAGTCATCACAGCCCCTACAGCGGTTGCCATAATTGCTAGGGGTTCAGCAACTTCGGTCCAACTGCGACGCTCTGACATGAAATACCTCACCTACAACTTTCGTGGACAATTGAGTGGCTTACACGGTCTACATTCCTAAAACCAGCCGTGCAATATTGAAGTAAATTAACACGCCGAGGACATCAACTGCCGTTGTGATAAATGGCGCAGACATCAAGGCTGGATCGAGATTGAGGGAACGGAAGATGAACGGGAGAGTAGAACCCGCCACCGAAGCCAGTACAGAAATTGCCAGTAAAGAAGCGCCGACAGCGATCGCCACCGATAAATTCCCTTGCAACCAATAGGCCCATAGGGTAGCAAGCGTCCCCAGCATTGTGCCTAAAATTAAACCGGCGATCCCTTCGCGAAACACGATCTGAACCGCCCCTAGGGTGCGAATTTCATCGGTATGCAAGCCTCGGATCACCACTGTAGAGGACTGAGCGCCCACATTTCCTCCCGTTCCCACTAGCAAGGGGATAAAGGCAGCCAGCACAGCTAAACGACTTAATAGGGATTCTTGAGATTTAATAATACTTCCGGTAGCCGTATTGGTGAGTAATAAGACGAGCAACCAAACCACGCGGCGACGAGCGACAGTGACAAGATTGGTCTGAAAATAATTGTCTCCATCCGCTTGTACCCCAGCGAGGGCATAAATATCTTCAGTTGCTTCTTGTTCGATAATATCGATCACATCATCAACCGTAATGATTCCTACAAGTCGCTGTTCGCGATCGACTACTGGAACCGCCAAAAAATCATAACGCTGAATAAGCCGCGCCACCTCTTCTTGATCGGTGTCGGTGTGAACAAACACCACATCGCGGATCATAATTTCCCCTGTCGTTTGATGGGGTTGGGCGGTGACTAAATCCCGTAAGGATAAGATCCCTGTAAGCCGACGCGCGGTATCAGTAACGTAGAGATAATAAATCGTTTCCGTTACCGGAGATAGACTGCGGATGCGTTCTAGGGTTTGAGCAACCGTAAAGGTTTCTTTGAGCGCAATGTATTCCGGCGTCATGATCCGTCCGGCGGTTCCGGCTTCGTAGCCAAGAAGCAAGGCGGTGGCGCGGCGTTCTTCGGGACTGAGTTGTTCGAGGAGGCGACTCACAACTTTAGCAGGTAGTTCGTCAAACAATCTGGCGCGATCGTCAGGAGACATTTGATCGACAATATCAATGACTTCCTGACGCTTAAACTCTTCGATTAGCGCTTGCTGAATCGTCGAGTCGAGATACTCGTAGACTTCGATCGCTTCGGTTTTAGAAAGTAAGCGAAATGCGATCGCTTGCATGGCTTCGGGCAGCCCTTCAATTGCCTCCGCAATATCCGCAGACTGCACTGGTACTAGGATAGCTTTCGCTCCCCGAAAATCTCCCTCCTCTAAGAGGGATTGCAACTGAATTCGCACGAGATTCCGAAGTTCTTGGCGCGAATAATCTGGGAGGGAAGCAGGCATAGGGATAAAGTTCTCCGTCAAAGGTATACCCTCCTCTTGCGTCTCTTATGAATTGTTGGGCAATCTGCGACTTTTTGGTTAGCGAGTTGGCTACAATGCTACATTTTTGCATTGCAGTTCCCCAGCTCATAGAGCTGGAGTTGACTAAAGCTGAGGCGAGGAGCGATCGCGCTAGCTGTCCGTAAGTGTGATTATCCTCAATTAAAGTCGTAGAGAGCGCTCATCCGAACGCTACCCACCAACCATGCTAAACCATAAGCTGCCCCAAATTAGTGCTGAGTGTAAAGTGCTGAGTGCTGAGTGGGGAAGGAGTGCTGAGTGTAAAGTGCTGAGTGCTGAGTGAGTTCCGAGTTCCGAGTTCTGAGTAGAGTGCTGAGTGGAAAGTGCTGAGTGCTGAGTGAGTTCCGAGTTCTGAGTAGAGTGCTGAGTGTAAAGTGCTGAGTGCTGAGTGGGGAAGGAGTGCTGAGTGGAAAGTGCTGTTGCACTAGCTTCTGCGAAGCAGTGTGCTGAGTAGGGAGAAAAGAGTGCAGAGTTAATGACAATCAAGTTTTCCTATCCCTTCTTTCCCCAACCCCTAACTCCTAACTCCCAACTCCCTTCTTCCCCAACCCCCAACTCCTAACTCCCAACTCCCAACTAGGTATCCGTAAATTTGTCAATACAATTGAAGCCAATATTAACTGTGCAAATTGCTTAAGATTCAGCCAATACCGAAAGGAGGGTGGGGGGATGAATCAATTTAAAACCGTTGCATTACTCGGTCTTCTTAGCGCTTTACTCATTAGTATCAGTTATTGGGCGATTGGGGGGACAGGGGGGGTAATTTTTGGGATTGCTTTAGCTGCGATCGCCAACCTCAGTTCCTGGTACTATTCCGATCGGATTGCCCTAGCCGCCTATCGCGCTCAACCCGTCACTCCGGCCCAAGCTCCTGAATTGTATCAAATGGTGCAACGCCTGAGCCAAAAAGCAGGCCTACCCATGCCTGGAGTTTATGTGGTTCCCTCTACAGCGGCTAACGCGTTCGCCACCGGGCGAGATCCAGCACACGCGGCGGTTGCTGTCACCCAAGGAATTCTCCGCATTTTGCCAGAAGATGAACTTGAGGCGGTAATTGCTCACGAACTCAGCCACGTTGCCAACCGCGATACCCTCACGCAAGCGGTAGCCGCAACGGTTGCGGGTGCCATTTCCTTTTTAGCCCAATTCGCGAGTTATGCCATGTGGTTTGGCGGTTCGCGAGATCGAGGCAGAGGGAATCCCTTGGGACTATTGTTAACCGTAGTATTAGCGCCTGTCGCAGCGAGTGTCATTCAACTGGCGATTTCTCGAACCCGCGAATTTGCAGCCGATGCGGGGGCTGCTAAACTGACGGGAAATCCTCGCGCGTTAGCCAGCGCCCTCCAACGCTTAGAACGCAGTGCGAAGGGGATGCCAATGGAAGCGAACCCGGCGTTTGAACCGCTTTTGATTATTAATCCTTTCCAGGGCGACTTTTTAGGGAATCTGTTTGCCACTCACCCACCAACGCAAGCCCGAATTGAGAATTTAATTAAGCTTGAACAAGAGATGGGTCTAACCCGCAATCTGTTTTAGGTGTGTAAAGTAAGGGTAACTCTATCCAAGAGTTGCCCCGGTTGGTTGCATAGAGGAAAAGACAATGACACAAGAAAATCAAACTCCCAATGTTGAGGATACTTCAGTTCAGGTCAGCCCTCAAACAGGACAAGTGAGTGCTGAGACTGAAGCGCTAGTCAAAGAACAAATGCCCCATGAGTCTGATGATATTCAACGTCAAACGATGCAACTCGTTGAAGCGCTGAGAACGCGGGCGATGTCTGATGCCCATTCTGCGGGAGATTATACCCGCGAGCGCTATCTGGCTTTTGTGAAAGAAGCTAGGGAGACGCTAGAAAACGAGAAGTTGTTTGACCCAGAACGGATTGAATACTCGGCTAAACTGTTGCAGTATGAGGTTGAGAAAAACTGGGATTCGTTCCAAAAGCAAATTCAGGAATTAGGCGATCGCATCTATGAAGCCGCAACAGCCGCGTGGAATGTATTAACCTCTCCTCGCGATCCCAACGCTTAAGATCAACAGCCTCACATTAAACCCGGATAGCCCTTCTTCCCAACGAAGAAGGGTTTATTACTTTCAACTTTCTAAGTGCTTCTCTAAGTGCTTCTCTAAGTGCTTCTCTAAGTGCTGAGTGTAAAGTGCTGAGTGCTGAGTGAGTTCCGAGTAGGGAAGAGAGTGCTGAGTGTTGAGTGGGGAAAAGTTTGTGGAGTTATTAGAAAACTCCCTTCTACCCCAACCCCCAACTCCTAACTCCCAACTCCCTTCTACCCCAACCCCCAACTCCTAACTCCCAATTCCCTTCCCTTCTTCCCCCAACCCCCAACTCCTAACTCCCAATTCCCTTCCCTTCTTCCCCAACCCCCAACTCCCAATTCCCAACTCCCTTCTTCCTTTTTGAGGGATAATAGAAAATCCTGAAGCGCAATTGGCTTCACAGCGTCCTCATCGTTGACTTTCTTTCCCATCTAATTTCTAGCGAAACTTCTTTAGATCCATGCGTACCCACTATTGCGGCGAAATTCGAGCGAACCACGTTGGCGAAACTGTCACCCTTTGCGGTTGGGTGGATCGTCGCCGCGATCATGGTGGCGTGATATTTCTCGATTTGCGCGATCGCTCTGGCGTGGTGCAAATTGTCAGCGATCCACAACGAACTCCCGATTCTTATCATCTGGCTGAAACCCTGCGGAATGAATATGTTTTGCAAATTACGGGTAAAGTTAGCCAGCGCCCTGAAGACTCTTTAAACTCTAAGCTTCCCACGGGTGAAATTGAGATTTATGCTGAAGAGATTCAACTGCTGAATGCCATTCACAAGCAAATGCCCTTCGCCGTTGCAGATGCAGAGGCGGTGCGCGAAGAGTTGCGCTTGAAATATCGCTATTTAGACTTGCGGCGCGATCGCATGAGCCGTAACTTGCAATTGCGCCATCAAGTGGTGAAAGCCATGCGGCGCTACCTGGAAGATGAATATCAGTTTATTGAAGTTGAAACGCCCATCTTAACCAAATCTACCCCAGAAGGCGCGAGAGATTATCTGGTTCCCAGTCGCGTCAACCCTGGCGAGTGGTTTGCTTTACCCCAATCTCCCCAACTGTTTAAGCAATTGTTGATGGTATCGGGGTTTGACCGTTACTATCAGATTGCGCGTTGTTTCCGCGATGAAGACTTGCGGGCGGATCGCCAACCCGAATTTACCCAGCTTGACATGGAAATGAGCTTCATGTCGCAAGAGGAAATTATTAACCTCAATGAGGGATTGGTTTGTCATATCTTTAAGAGCGTTAAGGATATTGATTTACCGCGTCCTTTCCCGCGCTTAACCTATGCTGAAGCAATGGCGAAGTATGGTAGCGATAAACCTGATACGCGCTTTGGGTTAGAGTTGGTGGATGTTTCCGACTTGTTGCAAGGTTCTGGGTTTAAAGTGTTTGCGAGCGCGATCGCCTCTGGCGGAGTCGTGAAAATCCTCCCTATCCCCAACGGAAACGAGCAAATTTCCAACGTTCGCATTAAACCCGGTGGCGACTTATTCAAAGAAGCCGCAGAAGCCGGGGCGAAAGGACTCGCTTACATCCGCGTGCGCGAAGATGGCGAAATCGATACCATTGGCGCAATTAAAGACAACCTTTCCGAAGAACAAAAACAAGAACTTCTGCGCCGTACTAACGCTCAACCAGGGCACCTGTTACTCTTTGCCGCAGATCGCACTGAAATTGTCAATAAAACTCTCGATCGCTTGCGCCTTACCATTGGCGAACAGTTGGGCTTAATTGACAAAACCAAACTGAATCTGTTGTGGGTAACAGACTTCCCGATGTTTGAATGGAACGCCGACGAAAAGCGCCTAGAAGCCTTACATCACCCCTTCACCGCACCTAACCCCGAAGATATTAACGACTTGAAAACCGCACGGGCACAAGCCTACGATTTGGTTCTCAACGGTACGGAAATCGGTGGCGGAAGCCTGCGGATTTATCAGCGAGAAGTCCAAGAACGGGTGTTTGAAGCGATTGGTTTAACCCCAGAAGAAGCGCGGAGTAAATTTGGTTTCCTCCTCGAAGCTTTTGAATATGGTACTCCTCCCCACGGCGGCATTGCTTACGGTTTAGATCGTTTAGTAATGCTGATTGCGGGTGAAGATTCCATCCGCGATGTGATCGCCTTTCCGAAGACTCAGCAAGCCCGTTGCTTGTTAACCGATGCCCCTTCTGGGGTGGATCTCAAGCAATTGAAGGAATTGCAAGTTCAGTCTACCCATAAGCCCAAAGCTTAATGCAGACAAGATTGTCTATTAGATGGGGTTCAACTCCCCGTCTAATGGCTGAATTTCTTGTAGGATGGGTAGAGCGATGGCGTTGGTGTAGCAGCGCATAACCCACCCAGATATTGACAGAGTTGGGTTTTTCTCTTTAACCAAACCCACATGATTATGAAAGTTCAATCCGTTGAGTTAAAGTATTTCAAACAATTTCGGAATCCTCCAGCCTTTGACTTTACAGATCCAGAGACGGGGCTAGCACGAGATTTGATTGTTTTGGTGGGGATGAATGGCTCTGGAAAGACCAGTCTGTTGAGTGCGATCGCAGCCACATTAGGAACAGCAACTGGACGGTTACAGCAATTTTCTGATTTAGAATGGACGGGATTTAACGCTGAACTGGTTGGCAATAACTGGGGACGATGTGAACCAGAAATCAATTTAAAGGTTGAGTTTTCAACTCAAGAAATTCAAGCGGTTAGCGAGTTTTATCAAGAATTACAAGAAAACGGGCATGACTTGCCTGTACCTCCAGCACAAGAACATCTTGTAGCCTTGAGATGGAACTGGCGAGATCGACGAGTTCAAGCCGAAAGTGCTGCTGAATTATTTCAGTTTAAAGGGCGAGAATATGCCAAACAAGTTCAGCGTTGGAAAGGCTTTTCTGTGTTTGAGCGAGTCGGGACAATTCTTTGGTATACAGAGCAAAGAACTGCAACTAGCTTAACTGCTGAAGATCCCGAACGCAGGCAGGAAATTACGGTGGATGTGTTACGCGATCGCCTTTCTAAATGGCGACAGTTTCATCAAGATATTGAGAGTGGTAAAATTAGGCAATTACGACCTGGACAAAAAGACTTGTATGCTGAAATAGAACGTGCTTATCAAACCTTTTTTCCAGAGCGCAACTTTGAAGGACCTGTTCCCCGCGAAAATATTGATGATATCTTGAGCGAGCCTTGGTTTTATCTTTACGATGGCAAAAATCAGTATGAAATTTCTGAGATGTCTGGTGGGGAAAGAGCTATTTTTCCGATCCTAATGGATTTTGCAAATTGGAATATTCATAATTCAGTTATTTTAATAGATGAAATTGAATTGCATCTGCACCCGCCCATGCAACAAGCTTTTTTAAGGGCTTTACCCAAACTTGGCAAAAATAATCAGTTTATTATTACGACCCATTCCGATTATATCGAGCAGTTAGTGCCAGATGAAGCCCAAATTATTAGACTTAAGGTGTAGTTGTGAGTGTTGTCAGCAGTGGCAAGGTGATTTTCTGTGAGGGCACACAAAGAAGTTTAGACATCCAGTTACTAGAGCGCGTTTTGGAAGAAATCCCTACAGAACGTCCTACGATTGTGTCATCGGGGAGTAAATTTACTTTTTCTATTTTTGCTCAGGGCTATTTTTTCCCGAATGAGACTCCTAGAGAGGGGTATCTGGTTTTTCGAGACCGCGATTTTGATGCTAAACCTCCCGACTCTGCACAACTCATTCAATTAAGTAATCAACGCATTTGGTTAACGTATCGTGCCTGTGTGGAAAACTATTTAATTGATGCTGAGTTAATTGATACCTACTGGCGAGAACAGTATACCGAAAAACAAGAAAATCCGATTTCAAAATGGGGTCATGGAAATTCACCGGGCATTGAGGACATTGCCCAATGGATTGAAGCGAGTGCTAGAAGTTTACAGGCTTATCAAGCAGTGCGTTGGGCATTGGGCGATCTACTACATTTAAGCGCAGCGCGATCGCAACTCAAGACAACCTGGACAGCAGGGAGTGGCAAACTACCTTCTTCTCTATTATTGCCAGACTGTCAAACAGAAGCCCTTCGGCTAGTTGAAGAGTTTAGGAGTGCAACTAACACTGTCACCCCAGAAAGATTTGCCGATAGTTTGGCAGGTTATCAACAACAATTTACCGCAGACCTGTTTTGGCAACAGCAGCAGTATTTAATCTGGTTTCATGGGAAGGATATCCAGAAACAGATGCAAATCGAACAAAGCCGCTATATCTCTCTAGACAGTTTTTTTAAGTGGGCTGTTAAGCGAGTGAATATCTCTCAACACCCCGATCTGGTAGAGTTACAAGAAAAAATTGAGCAACTATAGCGCGATCGCACCTTTAACCCGACTTGCGCTTGAGTAGGGTGCTAGCGCCGAGAACGCTAACCGCAAGCAAGCCTAAAGCGGAGGTGGGTTCGGGGACAGAACGATACGGATCGGCGCGGAAAATGCCGCTGGTACCATCTTCTAAGGTGGCGAAGAAGGCAACTTGTCCGAGGTTGTTGAAGCCTTCAGAAAGGAAGTTGAGGCTGACAATGGAGGAGTCGAAAATGCGATCGCCGACACTCACGACGGCGGAAGTGCGATCGCCTCGATTGATATATATCCCTTGTTGAGTGGCTGAACTCCCGAAAAAGGCTAAGTCATCGAGATCGTTAAGTGCAAATCCACCTTGCAGACTGATGTTATCCAACGATCTGCGCGTAAAGCTTATGCCATCATTGGTGATAAAAAGCCCTTCTTGGTTTAGATCGTTGTTATAGGCTGTAAAAGCTAGGGTTCCTTGGTTATTGAGACTAAAAGGCCCCAGGTTGCTAAACGGCATCCCCGAACCGACGATCGCATATCCGGGTTGGTTGGGAATTTCTGACACCAGGATCGGTGGCGTAAAGGCTGAAGTGAAAAGGTAGGTAACTTGACCTGCATCATTAATAATGGGAGAGTCAAAGCTAGTAAATCGCTGTCCGGTTCCTGAAGAGTCTTCATCAACTGGATCGCCGTCGCCTGTGCGAACTTCTCCGCCAAAGGGCGTATTGCTAAAAACGTAAGCGACGGTTCCTTGGTTGTTGATGCTAGGCTGACTGACGAAGCTGCTGCCAAATATCTCGGCTTGTCTTTCAATTAGCGCGATCGCAGTTTCGGTGGTGCCATCGCTTCTAAAAATCCCTACTCGGTCATCGGGTAAGATCGATTGAAAGGCGACGGTTCCCGAATCGTTGGGCGAAGAGAAAGACCCTAAATTCAGATAAGTTTCACTCGTTTGCACAATCGTCTGAGTCAGAATCCCGTTGCTCGTAAACAGGGCTTGAGTGCTATCTTCTAAGGTGGCTCTATAGGCAACATAACCGGCATTGTTTAAGCCACGACCGATTAATGAGGTGTAGTTGTTACTAACAGTATCGACAATTTTAGTAAAAGTAAAACTTAAGGCTTGGGCTGGCTCTGGAGCTAGTAGGGTTAACCCCAAACCCACCATTAATGTTGAAGCGGCTACAGACTTATTCATGATATTTTTTCAAACCCATTACGACGATCGTTCCGAGTAGATCGGATTGCAGATTTAGACTTTTGTTGTCCAGTAAAAAGCTTTTTAACTTGCAGAAACGTTATTGAAAGCGTGAAGCCTGCGTTGAAGATGGAGAGTATTCAGCAACACGCCGAGGAAGTTAAGTCAATCTTATCGAATGGTCGCTCAATAGAAATAAAGCTTTGATGAAGCGATCGCGCTGAACTCAGGGCTGAGAAATCTCCAAAAAGCTTGTTGTGCTTGAAGGATAGCTGTTTTTACGTTTGGAAGAATGGGAGAACTCGCTGTTGTTCTCAATCCTCAAAACAGTAATCTCTGCTGCTATTTTGCCAAATTCATGAAAAATTTACATAAATCTGACGATTGCACGTAGTTTCACAGAGAAAAATGCGAGACAAGGTTGAATTTCAGGCCGGGATAGGCGCGATCGCGGGAAGTAGAACCGTAAAATCACTTACCCCTTGAAGACACTACGCCGTCTTAGCAATAACCCACTCCCAATTACGCTTAAACCCAGTAGGGTAGCGGGTTCGGGAACTGAGGCGGGTCTTTGGCTGACTTGAAATCCTGCCGGACCCCCTCTTCCCCCATAGGAACCCGTTCCTTCGCATTGCTGGAATTTGCACAGGCCTAAACCACCTTCTGGTGCTGTGAGATTGAAAGAAAATGCGATCGCAAATGGACCAAATTCCCCCCCAATGGGATCGCTGGCTACAGATTCATTCGTTTTAACTTGCAGCAAGAAACCCTCGGCGCTTCCGAAAATGGTAGAACTAAATAGACCGCTCCGATCGATATTGAACGTAAAATCGGTGAGGGGATTCTCAAAGGAAAGCCCAGAGGGAGAGGCGGCTAAACTATCGAAAATGGATTCATCAATCGTATAGCTGCCATTTAGGCGAATATCGCTAGATTCAAACAAAAAGGTGAGGGCGATCGCCGGACTTGCATTCAACCCACTTCCTAAAAATAGAGTAGTACCGACAAGCGTTGCTAACAACTGACCGGGAAAAGGCAATTTCATCTGAGTAACTCCTACACGCTAAAGCGAACATTCAGGCAAAAAGGCGATTGCACCTTACTGTTGAGTTTTGGAACGTTGACCCATCAGCAAAAGGGTGCCAACGACGCCAAAACCCAGCAAGGTCGAGGGTTCAGGAATATGTTGAGGTTCTCGTACAGCCTGCCAAACGGGGAAATCATACCCACCAATGGGGGAGGCAGAATCCTGTTTAGACAGAATTCCTTTACACTCAGTATTTTGCAAACATCCGTGATTGAGACTGAGGGTAAAGTCATCTGCGGTAATTGTTACCCCTCCCCCCAACAAAGCAAATGGGCCATTCAGGGCCACAAAGGGGGTAAGCTTCAGACCTGTATTGGCAAAAGCCGTGCCGCCAAAGTCAATTTTGAGAGCGCCTGCAAGGTCGAATACAGAATCGCTTTTAATTAAAACGAGTCCATCTAAAGAAGTTTCTAATAGGGTTCTTAGCAAGTTCTCATCAACGGTGACTTCTCCGGTAAAGGGAATTTCTGGAACCGGACGCTCGTCATAAGTATTATAAATACCTTCAAACTGGAAGGTCATTGCTTGAGTGGCGGTAGGTTGCAATATCCCTAAAGATAGAAATGCTGCACCGATCGAAAGACCTGCCAATGGTGCGATCGCTGATTTCAACATCCTGATATTTCTACACTCTAAAACTCGATGTGCAGGCAGTTTCTCATAAACCTGAGAAAAATTCCTAGTGTTTCTACGGATTCTTCATCAAAAATATAAAGTTAAAATTTCTTTATCTTAGAGATTTTCCGAAAATCTACAGACACAATCAGTTTATCTAGGGAGAAAAACTCGCCCGAACCCATACAGCAAACCTTTTGGGATTTATAAAGCTTTAATAAAGCAAAGAGGGGTTGCGATCGAGGCTGAGAGGGTTTACCCCAGTTTTCTAAAACCCTATTCAGTTCAGTCCCATTAAGGCTCAATTTTGGTTAAAATCTTTGAACTTACCATTTGTTGAGTTACCTTGCGGAGGCTCAATTGTAACAATTAATACGCATATTTTCCCAGAAAATTCTCAGCACGTTTTATGATAAATAGAAGAGGTTTATAGGGGGAAGTCACTATGGTTAAAGTATTGGTCGTGGAAGATAGCCCAATGCAACGGCAGTTAATCTCAGACCTCCTGCAACAATTAAGATTGACTGTGACAACGGCTGCCGATGGCGAAGAGGCCCTAGCGTATTTAGATCAGTTTTGTCCCGATCTGGTGGTATCCGATATTGTCATGCCCCGCGTCAATGGGTACGAACTCTGTCGCCGCTTAAAATCTGACCCCAAAACCTGCAACGTCCCGATCGTGATGTGTTCTTCCAAAACCACTGATGTCGATCGCTACTGGGGGATGAAGAACGGTGCAGACGCTTACATCGGGAAGCCCTTTGAACCCAACGAACTGATCAAAACCGTGACGCAACTGTTACAGAAGCGCGGACAAATGGTGTAGATCGCAGAGGGCGCACTGGGGAGTACGCCCCGATCTAGCTTATTTAGCTTTGGCTTCTAAGGTTTCCAAGCGGCTTTTCAGTTCTTGGTTTTCCTTTTTGAGTTGATCGAGTTCTTCGCGCAACTGCTTCACCGCGCGGTCTGAACCCAAGTTGGTCTGAACCCGCTGGACGGCTTCTTCTGCGATCCGACGCACGCGACCATCTGGGGTTTGGTTAGCTAGCGCTTGCAAAACCGCGATCGCTTTCGGCGTTTCCATCTGTCCGAGGGCGACTGTCACCGAGACTTGCGTTAAGAAGAAAGTCTCTCGCGACAGTTCCTCTAGGCGTTCGACGATCCAATCTACATTATTTGGCGTTTGACCCGTCGAAATGGCTCCCAAAGCCCGGATCGCCGCTAAACGTAGGGGTTGAGTCACCGTTGGCGTCGTGTATTCTAGAATTTGCTCAAGGGCGATCGCCGATGTTTTAAGCTGACTTAAGCCCGCGATCGCGCCAGAACGCACCACCTCATTCCAACCCGCCCGTTCTCGTAAAATTTGGGTAAATAGAGCGATCGCCTCATCCTCTTTAGATTTTAGCGTCGCCGAAGCCGCTAACTTACCCAAACCCACCACCGCCGACGCTTCCACCTGGTAACTCGGATCGCCTTTTTCCACAATAGGCTTCAGCAGATCGTAACTGGCGGGCGTCTTCAAATTGGCCAAAGCGTCCACCACCGCCTTTCTCACCCGCGCATCCTCATCCGTCAAACCAGGGGCGAGGGTTTCCACCACTTGATCGAGTTTAATTTCCCCTAGCTTCTTCGCCACTTCCAGGCGCACCCCCCAGAAGCGATCGCTCTTAAGGGCCGTTCCTAAGACTCTAACAGCTTCCAAACCCCCTTTAAGAGCGATCGCGCCCGCCGCGTAGATGCGCGAAACCGGGTCAGGATCGGACTGTAACTGCGCCTTGAGTTCCGCGAGGCCGTATTCCAACTCAACGGTTTTTAAAAACGCATTCCCCGCATCAAAACTGATAAACGCAGGCTTGCTAGGAAGCGAGAAATAGAAACTCTGTTCCTTCTGGTTCGCCCGGATCTTAAAGGTTTTCAGTTCCACCTGGGGTTCAGTATAGCCAAACCCAATGGGAATTTTGAGGTCAAATAGTGCCTTCTCATCATTCGCCGCCTGGGTTTGCGTTACCGTCACCTTCGCCATATTGCTATCGCCATCCCAACTATAAGCCACCTTAAAATCGGGATGTCCGCCGCGAAAGACATATTGGTCAAACAAGAACATTAAATTGCGGCCCGTCGCCTTTTCAATGGCCCGCAATAGATCGATCGTTTCTACCGTTTGATGGGCGCGATCGTTGACAAAGGTGTGAATCGCCCGGTTAAATAACTCATCGCCCAATTCAGCCCGAATCATGTGGTAGACACAGGCCCCCTTCTCGTAGAGATGGCGATCGTATAATTCGATAGCTTCTCGGTAAATATGGGTGACAATGGGACGGCGATAGCGTTCTCGATCTTCGGCTAAATAACTGCGCGCCTCCCGCAACAGATAATAGGCCGCATCCTCTGCGCCATACTCCTGTTCCGACCACAACACCTCAGAATAGGAAGCCATCCCTTCCTTGATCCAAGCGTGCGACCAATGTTTAATCACCACTAAGTCGCCAAACCATTGATGCGCCAACTCATGGGCCACCAAAAATTCAGTAAACGGCTTATCGAGTAAGGCGCGTTCGTCCAACAAACAGCGATCCGTTAATAGCGTTGCGGAGGTATTCTCCATTCCGCCAAAAATGAAGTCATCCACGCAGACTTGCGCGTATTTGGGGAAGGGATAGGGATAACCAAACTTTTGACTAAAAAATTCAATCATGCGCGGGGTTTTCCCCATGCTGCGCCGCGCATCTTCTTCCCGCAGTTTTTCGACGTAATAGGTGACGGGGATACCTTTCCACTCATCCTGAATTTCCGCAAAGTCACCCACCGCCAGCGTCATTAAGTAGGTGGGGTGGATTTCTGTTTGCGACCAGTGGAAGATTTTAGTATCGCCCTCTTCTTGGACGTTGACTAGTTCGCCGTTAGAAATGGCGATGTATGGCTTGGGGACTTTAACCCGAATTTCTGAGGTGGCGAGTTGTCCGGGATAGTCAAAACAGGGAAACCAGAAGCGGGAGTCCTCATCTTCCCCTTGCGTCCAGACCTGAGTCGGTTTGTTGGGATAATGTTCGGTGGGGGCGATAAAATAGAGACCGCGTTGGGGATGTTCGACCGCATAGGCGATCGCAATTTCAATCGGTCGATCGGCTACTGTGGGAGAAGATAAGCGAATGTGTAACTGTTCGCCATCGCAGTCAAAGGTTTGGGACTCTCCGGCAATTTTAACCGATTCAATCTGGAGATTCACCGCATCTAAGCTGAGGCGATCGATGCCATCGCAGACGGGGTTTAAGCGGATCGTGCAAGTGCCAGAATAACTTTGTTGGGGAATATTCAGCACTAAGTCAAGAAAAATATGTTCCACTTGGCCCGGTCGGTCGGGGTTATAGTGGGGACGCGAACCGGGAAGTTCAAAAGATTTGTGACCGTTCGTTTCTGTATCAAAGTACGATCTGGACATTATTCAGCTTAGAAGTGGTACTAGCACAAGTTGAAGTTAGCAATATCTTTCCAGCCTAACGCATGGGGCGATTCGGTGTTCCTGTACCATACAAACAAGCTCAAAATAGGAGAACGTTCGTGGATTCCTATACTTGTACGGTATGCGCTTACGTCTATAATCCTGAAGATGGCGATCCTGACGCAGAGATTGATCCCGGAACGGATTTTGATTCATTACCAGAAGATTGGGTTTGTCCCGTCTGTGGGGCCTCGAAAGCCGAGTTTGAAGTTGTAGAATAAATGTCCCAAGTTATTGTAATTGGTGGGGGTGCGGCCGGATTTTTTGGCGCGATCGCCATTGCTCAAGCTGACCCCCTCTCTCGTGTCATTCTGTTAGAAGCGGGAAACCAGCTTTTAGCTAAAGTTCGCATTTCCGGCGGAGGACGCTGTAATGTCACTCACGCCTGTTTTGATCCCGCCGTTTTAGTCCAAAATTACCCCAGAGGCGGGAAAGCCTTGCGCGGGCCGTTTAGCCGCTTTCAACCCCGCGATACGGTCAAGTGGTTTGAGGATCGCGGCGTCAAGCTGAAAACCGAGGAAGATGGCCGGATGTTTCCGGTGACGGATCGCTCAGAAACGATTGTGGAGTGTTTAATAGAAGAAGCGATCGCCGCTGGGGTTGATATCCGCACGGGTATCTCTGTTCAAGGCATTCAGCATAAACTAGTGGACGATAAACCCCGGTTTGAGGTGCGCTTAAAGTCGGGACAGATTATTTTAGGCGATCGCATTTTACTCGCAACCGGTAGCAACCCCCTCGGCTATCAAATTGCGCGATCGTTGGGTCATACCATTATCCCCCCCGTTCCTTCCCTATTTACCTTTAACATTACCGATCCGCGCCTGCAAGACTTATCCGGAGTTGCAGTCAACAACGCGCGAGTTCGCCTCAACGACGCCAAACTCGAACAAACCGGCCCCGTTTTAATTACCCACTGGGGACTCAGCGGCCCGGCGGTCTTGAAACTTTCCGCTTGGGGCGCTAGATTTCTCCATGAGGCCCGCTACCAAACCAAGCTGCAAATTCACTGGTTGCCCCAATACTCGCAAGATACCCTACGGCAAATGTTAGGGCAAGTCAAAAACCAAATTCCCCAAAAGCAAATCTCTGCAAACTGTCCGGTTCCCATTCCTCGCCGCCTATGGCAGAGTTTAACCGCCAACTTGGGAATTGACCAGAGCGATCGCTGGGCAGGTCTTTCTAATAAACTTTTGAATCAACTCATCCAAGAACTCACCCAAGGTGAATACGAGATTCAAGGAAAAGGCATCTTTAAAGAAGAATTCGTCACCTGCGGCGGCGTCAGCCTCAAAGAAGTCAACTTCAAAACAATGGAAAGCCGCTGTTGTCCCGGTTTATTCTTCGCTGGCGAAATTCTCGACATCGATGGCGTCACCGGAGGCTTCAACTTCCAAAGCGCCTGGACCACTGCTTGGTTAGGCGCGCAGCCTTAGAAGAAGGGAATTGGGAGTTGGGAGTTGGGGGTTGGGGGGAAGAAGGGGGTTGGGAGTTAGGAGTTGGGGGTTGGGGGGAAGAGGGGGGTTGGGAGTTTGTAGAAGATTTCGCTTTGTCTTAGAAGCCAGAAGCTTGTTGCTTGGGGTGCAAGCTATGGGATTTGATCGCTAAAGAGACTTAATTGTGGGTAGGATGGGTAGAGCCTCAGTGGGGACAGCTTGCATACAGCGCATAACCCATCAAACCGCTGTTCCTGTTAGGTTTCGTACCTCAATCCAATCTAGTTACCCCATCTCCCCATCTCTTCTTCCCCAACCCCCAACTCCTAACTCCCAATTCCCTTCTTCTCCCCCACCCTCTTCTAGAACAGCAAACTAGCTGCACCTTTTATCCTTTCTAAGGGTTCTATGGAACGGGGTAAATTGGGGAGATGGACGAGGGTGTGGTGGGTGAGGGTTTCTCTGGCTTTCACCTCTGTTAAGGAGTCGCTAGGCTCAAAGCGATTGTAGACGAGATAGCGCTGATTGATGCCCATTTCGGCTAAGGATTCGCTTAAACGGACTTGTTCGGCGAGGGTGGCGGTTCCTTTTTGGATGACGCCGATAAACTCGGTGTGTTGGGAGTCTTTGAGTTTTTTCTCGGCTTTGACGACGCGCTGGCGCAGGGTTCGCAGGCGTCCCATAAATTCGGTTCGTCCCAAAACATCTTGATATTTGATCCACAATTTAAAAATCCAGCCTAACCAGTCGGCTAAGGCGTTTGGCATTTCTAAAAAGCGCAGCAGATGTCCTGTGGGGGCTGTATCGAGGATAATTAAGTCTTCGGTGTTTTGCTCTAAGAGATCGATAACGGCGAGTAGGGATAAGATTTCATCAATTCCGGGGAGAGATTGCGCGACGATTTTACGCCAAGCTTCCGGGCCGTACAGTAACTGTAGGGTATTGTCTGGGTCAGTGCGATCGCCGCTAATCATTTCGGCGAGTTCCCAAAGGTAATCTTCGCGAAATTGTTCTAACAGGATTTCTGAATTAATCTCGACTCCGGTTAAATTGGGGAGAATCTGCTGAGGTTCGTGACTTAAGTTTAATCCGAACGCATCGCCTAGGGAATGAGCCGGATCGATCGAGACTACTCGTATTTTAGAGTCTGGGTGGCGCTGGGCCATTGCGAAAGCGATCGCGGCGGCGACGGTACTTTTCCCAACTCCTCCTTTTCCGCCTACAATTGCTAGCTGGCGTCCTTCGCTCAGAAAATCGCTTAAGCTGGGTAAAATCTTATCGGGCCATTGAATCGCGGGGACAACGGGTGCAGTTGGTTCGTCTTCTGAGGGACGAATTTGAGCCAATAATAGGTCAAGTGCGGTTCCGCCTAGGGGTTCTTCGGGAAGTTGGGGAAGCAAAAACAGCGGTAGGGGTTGAGCAATCTCTTGCAGGTGTTCTAGAATTTGTTGTTGTTCGTGATAGCGATCGCCCATTTGCGGCGAGTCTTCCCACTTCACAATCCGATTGACAAAAATGCCGCCAGCATGAATATTTAAATCCTGCAAAGACCCTAAAAATCGCGCTGTTTCTGCATAACTCATCGGTTCGGCGATGCTGGCGACTAAGCAATGGGTGCGGGTTGCATCTTGCAGGAGTTGGCGTCCGGCGGTTAAATCAGCTTGCATTTCTTTTAAAAATCGGTCGGCTTCATCGGCGCTATAACGACCTGTAAACGCCTGACTCATGGCGCGATGTTTTTCTTGAAATAAATCTAGCGCGGCTAAGAAATTATCTAAAAAATCCATTAACCCCAATAGGTTTAAAGCATGACCCGAAGGGGCCATATCGACCACGACGCGATCCACCTCATTTTCGTTTAAAAGCCGCTGAATTTCTAAAATCCCCATTAACTCATCGAGTCCCGGCCAGTTTAACTCCCAAACGGGGGTCAAATCTTCGGCGGTTGCAAAACTTCCGCGTTCGACTAACAGTTGTAAAACTTCGCCGTAACGTTGTTTAAAGTTCTGCAAGAGTTCTTGAGCATCCAGGGCGCGGATGCTTAAATTAGGGAGATCGCTTTGAGGCTGAGGGCGATCGCAAACAGGCGTTAGCAAAACATCGCCTAACGAATGCGCCGGATCGGTCGAAATCAGTAAAATCCTCTCCTGGGGAAACCGATGTCCCCAGAAGCGTGCAAACGCACTCGAAATCGTGGTTTTACCCACGCCTCCCTTACCGCTAAATAGAACCAATTTTAGGGAGTCGTAGGAATACAGGGGATGGGGTTGGGTGTCCATGTTCTATAAAATCCGCAGACACGGATTGCAGCTTAGTCCTAGAATGCCCAAACTTGAGGGAAAAGCGCCACTAACGAACCAGAAACCCCACACTCTTGCTAGACTGCTGTAAGAACAATCCACTGAAGTTAAGTATTGCAATGTTTTGGGCTGATAAAATTGCGGCGGACGCACAAGGCGAACAAGTTGTCAACGACTCAAAAACCCCCTCTGGACGAGTTCACGTTGGATCTCTCCGGGGTGTCGTCATTCATGATGTCATCTACCGCGCCTTGAAACACGCTGGTAAGCCCGTAAAATTTTTGTATGGCGTTGATGATTACGATGCTTTGGATACCGTTCCTAAGTACCTCGACGCCGAGAAGTTTTCCCCCTATCTTGGCTATCCCCTGTGTAATGTTCCTTCGCCAGGGGAAAATGCCAGCGATTACGCTAAATACTTTATGGGAGAATTCCTAGAAGTCTTTGACTATCTAGGGGTTAAACCGGAAATTTATTACTTGCGAGATTTATATCGTTCTGGCAAGCTAAATGCGGCCATTGATACCTTTTTACAAAATGCTCATTTGGTGCGGGAAGCCTATTTACAAGTGAGTAAGGCGAAACGTCCCGATAATTGGTATCCGTTCCAAGTGGTGTGCGAAAATTGCGGCAAAATTGCCACAACGGTGGTTACAGATTACAACGGGAAAGAAGTCTTTTATACTTGTAAACCCGATGCAACAGATTGGGTTGCAGGTTGCGGTCATTCCGGTTGGGTTTCGCCGTTTGATGGTAATGGGAAACTGCCTTGGAAGGTGGAATGGGTAGCCAAATGGCAGGCTTTAGGCGTCACCATTGAAATGGCGGGGAAAGACCATTCTCAAAAAGGGGGTTCTCGCGATGTGGCGAATGCCATTTGTCGGAAAGTTCTCCATCAAAATCCGCCGTTCCACTCTCCCTATGAGTTTATTTTGGTGAATGGGACTAAGATGAGTTCGTCTAAGGGGGTGGGTTCGAGTGCGAAGGAAATTGCAGATTTATTACCCCCAGAAATTCTACGCTTTTTGATGTTACGCACGCAGCCGCGTTCGGGGATTAATTTCTCGCCCAATTATGAGACGGTGACGCGCCTTTTTCGCGATTACGATGGCTTAATTGAGAAGTATCGCGAAGCGGCGAAGCAGGGAACGCCAGAAATGACCCAAGATTTGATGGCGCTATTTTATTCTCAGTTAGGGGATGAGATTCAAACCTATCATCCGTTTGACTTTAGTACGATTATTTCGCTGCTACAGGTGCCTCATTTAGAAATGACGGAAGAGGTGAAAAATCGGACTGAGGTAGAACTGACTGAAGCAGATTGGCAGGTAGTTAACCAACGGATTGCTGTAGCACAAAAGTGGTTAGATGACTATGCGGATGAAGAAGAAAAGTTAGTGCTTTATTTTGATGCGGTTCCCGAAAAGGTGAAGGAACTCAGCGCCGAACAAGTGAAGTATTTAACTCAGTTGGCGGAGAATCTGCAAACGCTAGAAGCTTGGGAAGGAGAAGCGCTACAAACAGAAATCTTTTCGACAGCGAAGGCGCTGCCGATTGCGCCTAATTTAGCTTTTCCGGCGGTGTATTATTCCTTTTTGGGGAAAGAACGCGGCCCCAAAGCGGGCGCGCTATTATCGTATTTAGACCGGGAGTTTGTGATTACCCGAATTCGAGATGCGATCGCGCTAGCTCAAGAACCCGCTAAAGTAGAAGCTTGAAGCCTCTGGCTTGATGGGGGAACTTGGCGTTGAGTTCCCTCGTCTTTCCCGGTTTGGGTCAACGAGCGCGATCGCTCATTAGCTGGCTAAAGTTTAAAATAGCGATCGCCTCCCCCTTCTCCTCTTCTTCCTCTGTTCGTCCTCGCTCCATTGCCACATTGCTCATGCGTGCTGATTTACAGGGTTTGCTGATTGCTAAAGGGGAACTGAGACGCCTAACAGGTGTGGGACTCAATGACGTTTTTATCCCGCCAACCTGGAAAAAGTTTAGTAAAGAATTGGGTCAAACCCTATTATTATTGCTCCTGTTAGCCGCAAGTTGTGTTATTTTATCGTTGAGTTTTAGACCCTATTTCCTCTATTTAGTCGGCGCTCACTCCATTGCTGGCTTAACCCTCCTGATCGCCGACATTCAAAAAGTCGCGTTTAGCATTCGCTCTCGCGGCTTAATCCGCCTATTTGAAGATGTGGTGCGGTATAACTCCATTATTCATTCCCTCGATATTAACGACCAAATTGAAGATGCAGGCAACCCCTCCGCACAACTGCAAAATCGCGATCGCGTGATTGAGGCTTTAACCCTAACGCGATCGGACTTAATTCGCGCCTTAAAAACCGAAAGAATTCTGCGAGAAAACCAGCAATTCATCTCCCAAAACCCCGAACTGTTTGCCAACAACCTCGAATCTCTCGCCGCCTTGCAAGTGAGCGATCGCGCTAGCGAATATGGCCGCCTCCTTAACGAAGCCATGCAAGTCGCAGTTGGCGTTCGCGAAGAGATGAAAAAAATGCAGCAGTAACCCGTGGAACACATGTTAATTTTTATCGCTACCCGCGCCGTGTAATCAATTCAAAACAGCCTTCGGGGAATGCTCTTCATAGGTGAATATCAGTCTCTTTGCCGCCGAGGGAAACCATTGTGAAACTTAGACAAGTCGTGCCGTGGGGTTTTACAGCAATCGTTGCTGTACTGATTGGAAACGGAGTGCTTTCTCAACTAACTGCGCGAGGTTTAACCAATACTGTGAATGAAGTCATGCAGGGGTATCGGGTGCAAACCTCCCTGCAAGCTTTAGAACAAGTCATCGTCGATCTGCAACTCGGAGAACGCGGCTTTATTATTACCCGCGATCCTGATTTTCTCAGACCTTATCAAACGGCCCAATCGAACCTAGCGCAGGAATTCGCCAGAGCCAAAACCTTACTGCAAAACGAACCGGCGCAACTGCAAAATCTTAACGAATTAGAAGCACTCAGCAATGAAGCGATCGCAGTGCTATCCAACAATATTGCTCGCGTCAGAAATGGGGAGACGCCATCTTCCGAAGAACTGATCCAAGGCAATCAAGTCATCGAACAGGTGAGAGTCAAAGTTGCTCAAATGTTGCAAGCCGAGAGTCAAACCTTAGCCACCCGAAAAGATATCGTCACCCGCGCCGAAATCCTCTCAGCCATCAGTACCCTAGGGGGAACCCTACTGGGGACTCTTTTGGGTTTATCCATTGTCGGGTTTGTTATCCGTCAGGTGGTGCAACCGATTAACCAAGTGACGCTAGCCATTACCAGTTCCTCAACCGAAATTGCCGCAACCGTGGCGCAACAAGAACACTTTGCCACCGAACAAGCCACTTCCGTTCATCAAACCAACAGCATTATGGAAGAACTGGGTGCTTCTTCGCGACAGTCAGCAGAACAAGCACAAAAAACGGCAACAGGCGCTCAAGAAGTCTCTCAGCTTGCAGAGACGGGTATCCAAGCCGTTAGCTATACCCTAGAAGATATGAGCGTCTTGAAAGCCAAAGTCGAACAAATTGCCCAACAAATTTTACACCTAAGCCAGCAAACCGATCGCATTGGGAATATTTCTGAACTCGTCACCGCGTTAGCTAACCAAACCAATATGCTAGCGCTCAATGCTGCCGTGGAAGCCGTTCGCGCTGGAGACTCTGGCAGAGGTTTTGCCATTATTGCCGAAGAGATTCGCAAACTCGCCGATCAAAGTAAAAATTCGGCAGCCAAGATTGGGGTATTGGTTAGCGACATTCAAAAAGCCATTGCTGCAACGGCGATCGCCACCCAAGAAGGCACCCAAACCGTTGAAAACAGCCTGAAAACCGCTGAAGGGATGGCACAAACCTTTACAGGCGTGACTACCGCCATTAGCAGCGTTGCACTCAATAACCAGCAAATTTCCCTCAACGCACAGCAACAGGCGATCGCCATTCAACAAGTTGTCAGCGCCATGAATAGCCTGAATGAAGGAGCCGCACAAACCGCCAACGGCATCAGCCAAACTAAAATTAGCACCCAAAAACTCAATGAAGCCGCACTCGACTTGCAAGCCGTTGTGTAAACGACCTACCCTTTGAGCAGGTGCAATGGGAAAATAAGAAAAATGACAGTCAACGGACAACCGATAGCCAAATGACCAGCAAACCCAAAATAATTGTCCTTGATGATGACCCTACAGGATCGCAAACCGTCCACAGTTGCCTATTGCTGACTCAGTGGGATGTGGATACCCTGCGTTTGGGATTGCAAGATGAATCCCCCATTTTCTTTATTCTCACCAACACCAGAGCCTTAACTCCCCAACAGGCGACTGATGTCACCCGCGAAGTGTGCCACAACCTCCAACAAGCGATAGAAGCAGAACAGATTACTGACTTTCTCGTCGTCAGCCGTTCTGACTCGACTCTGCGAGGTCATTATCCCGTAGAAACCAACGTCATTGCGGAAGAAGTTGGCCCATTTGACGCGCATTTTCTCGTTCCCGCCTTCTTTGAAGGGGGACGCATTACCCGCGATAGCATTCACTATCTGATCGTTGACGGTACCCCTACCCCCGTTCATCAAACTGAATTTGCCAAAGATTCCGTCTTTGGCTACCATCACAGCTACTTACCCGATTACGTTGAAGAGAAAACCCAAGGAAATATCCCCGCCAGCCAAGTCGAACGCTTTTTACTCGCCGATATCCGCCAAGGCTGTTTAGAACGCCTACTGCAACTCTCAAACAACCAATGTGGCGTTGTGGATGGCGAGAAACAAGAAGACTTAAATCAATTTGCGGCGGATATCCTCAATGCAGCTTCCCAAGGAAAGCGCTTTTTATTCCGCAGCGCCGCCAGCATTCTCACCGCCTTAGCCGCCTTACCTCCCCAACCGATCGCGGCTGAGGATATGTCAGAATATGTCCGCGAGGGAAAACCGGGTGCTGTGATTGTGGGTTCCCACGTTAAGAAAACCACCGAACAATTGCAATGCTTATTGCAAGAACCTGGCGTTGTGGGAATTGAAGTCGATGTGGTGCATCTGTTGGAAGATTCCCAGGCGCAACGCGAAGCACTCCTCGATGAAACGCTCAACCGCGTACATCACGTTCATGCTGCTGGCAAAACGCCTGTGGTGTATACCTCGCGCCAAGAACTTCAGTTTCCCGATATCGCCACGCGCCTGAAATTCGGTTCGGCTGTTTCTGCGTTATTAATGGATATCGTGCGCGGTTTACCCGCCGATATTGGTTTTTTAATTAGCAAAGGGGGAATTACCTCTAATGATGTCCTCAGTACCGGGTTAGCTTTAACCTCGGCGCGGTTGTTAGGACAAATTCTGGCGGGATGTTCGATGGTGAGAACGCCTGCGGATCATCCCCAGTTTGCTAATTTACCCGTAGTTCTGTTTCCCGGAAATGTCGGGGATGCGGAGGGGTTAGCCACGGTTTACCGGCGTTTAAGCCAGACGGCGGGTTGAATTGCCAGATCCCCGATCTCCTAGAGGAATTGGGGGTCTTGAGGTTATGCTACTGCAAAGTTTAAGAGGTTGGCGATCGCCATGAGTGCTATCTCCCCTATTGTTAAACCTGTTAGCCAGATGCAACTTGCACCGGGAAGCGTTCTCACGATCCCAGATGTGAGTTGGGATGAGTTTGAGTTAATCCTAGAAGAAATGGGAGAAAAACGGACGGCGCGGGTTGCCTACAGTCGGGGGATATTGGAAATTATGGTTCCTTTGCCAGAGCATGAAAAGCCCAAAGAGCTAATTTCAGATATCGTTAAAATTTTACTGAGAAGAACGGGGAGGCGTTACGAACCTTTTGGTTCTACAACCTTTAAGCGCAGCCATAGCGCGGGTGTAGAACCCGATGCTTGTTTTTATATTCAAAATTACCAGCAAATGATCGGTCGTCGCCGCCTGGAACCGGACGATCCGCCGCCTGATTTTGCCATTGAAAGCGATGTCACCTCAAAGACGACGCTAGAGGCGTATGAAGCATTGGGGGTTCCAGAACTTTGGATCTATGCCAAGGGTGAATTAACAATCTATTCGTTACAGGCGGAAGGTTATTGTTCAGTTGAAACGAGTCCAACCTTTGCCAATCTTCCGCTGAAACAACTGATTCCTGATACGGTTGAAAGAGCTTGGTTAGTGGGAACCGTACAAGCGCTAGAAGAGTTTGAGACTGAAATTACCCGGATAATAGCTTGTAGCTAGATTGAACTTATCCATCATCCCCCTATCGAGTGATTCTGTACCCCTTCAGACTGTGAGACAATCCCGATTAGATTGCCTTTGTCTCAATTGCGATGCATTTACCCAACCGTCTTCACGTGCCTGCAATTCTCCAAACCCTACAGGTGGTTGCAGATCCAGTCCAGTTTTTAGATACTTGCGCTCAACGCTATGGCGACACCTTTACAACGCGGGTATTGGGGTTTAACTCGCCGCCAGTTGTCTTTTTTGGCAACCCCAAAGCGTTACAAGATATCTTTACCGCACCGGCGGAGTCTTTTGATTTTGGCAAAGCTACCCATGTTTTTGAACCCCTAATGGGGAAACAGTCGATTATTTTGCAGGAGGGGAAAGCGCATCAACGCCAGCGCCAGCTTTTATTACCCCCGTTTCATGGCGATCGCATGAGGGCCTATGGTCGCACGATTGCTCAAATTACACAAGAAGCGATCGCCCATTGGCAACCCCATGCCACCATTGCCATCCACCACCTGATGCCCGATATTACCCTACAAATTATCCTACAGGTGGTATTTGGCATTACTCCAGGTCAGCGCTACACTACCCTAAAGCGCCTGTTGAGTCGCTTGTTGGAAGATATCACCCAACCCGCGTACTCTAGCTTATTCTTCTTTCCTCCCCTGCAACTGGACTTGGGAAAATGGAGTCCTTGGGGTAATTTTAAGCAACGCTTGGCACAAATCGATCGCCTTATCTATGCTGAAATTGCCGAACGCCGCCAGCAGCAAGATGCATCGAAAACCGATATCCTGAGCTTACTCCTGTCTGCTAAGGATGCAACCGGAGCAGGGATGAGTGATGAAGAACTGCGCGATCAACTGGTTTCTCTGCTACTCTTAGGATACGAAACGACCGCCGCCTCATTAACCTGGGCGTTTTACTGGATACATTCTCTTCCCTCGGTTCAATCGCAACTGCGTGCAGAATTAGCGAGTTTAGGTCATCATCCAACGCCAGAGCAGATTACTCAACTCCCTTATCTCAATGCGCTAACTCAAGAATCGCTTAGGCTGTACCCCATTGCGCTGATTTCTATGCCCAGAATGTTAAAGGTACCGCTATCGATTGCTTCTCAGGAATACCCTTGCGGAACCGTTGTCATTCCCTGCATTTACCTGGCGCATCAAAATCCTCAAACCTATCCTCAGCCGCGCCAGTTTCAGCCGGAACGCTTTTTGGCGCGTAAGTTTACTCCCTATGAGTTCTTACCGTTTGGCGGGGGTTCGCGAGGCTGCATTGGGGCAGCTTTTTCACTCTATGAGATGAAGCTCATTCTGGCAACAATTTTATCCCATTGGCAATTGCAACCTTTGAGCAACCAACCCGTTAAACCTGTACGTCGAGGGATTACAATGGTGCCTGCTGGAGGGGTTTCTCTACGAGTGGTTGAGCGGGTTGCACATTTCCAGACGCCAGTTGCTCCAAGCTGCTAGTCTTTTTTCTATCAATTTATAGAGTTAAAGCGGCTGAGTCAGTCGCTACTCTAAGGATGAGCTTAAGGACTGGATTTATGACCCTATCTTCTTCTTCAGAATCGCAGCGTTTAGATCAACAAGCCTTTTCTTTGGCTGCTAAAATGGGGATTGCTAGTTTTTTGCAAGGTCACGAACAGATTGATGTTGAAGTTGAGAGTGATTTAGTAAAAATTGCTCAAGGAGAAGCCGATGCAGTTAGGGTGGCTGGCAAAAAGTGGGTTTTTAATTCTGCTCTACAAATTCACCAGTTAGAGATTCAAACCAGTCAGATTGCTATTAATCCGCTTTCAGTGTTGGCGGGGAATATTGAACTACAAAAGCCTATTCATGCGACTGCGTATCTTTCTTTTACTCAGTCCGATCTCAATATCTTTATTAATTCAGATATCGCGCGAGATTTTATTCGGAATATTAGCTTAGAGATTGAAGATAAGGTTTTTAGAATTAATCCTCATTCTTTTCATCTTTCTTTGTCAAAAAATGACCGGATTAGCATCCAAGGCGATGTGACGATTTCTGAGGGAGAAAGCTTGCATCCTTTTCAATTTGAAGGCACTCTGAAAATCCGGAGCGAAATTCCTAGGGTTCATTTAGAAGCGTTTCGTTCTACCAATGGCTACGGAATTTCTGTGAGATTAGCCGTGGCTCTCTTAGAAGGACTCAATCAGTTAATCGATCGTCCCTATTTTGACATTTTAGGGACGGTTTTACAAGTGGAAAAAATTGCAGTACAAGAAAGCGCGATCGCCCTATTCACCAACCTCCAAATAAAGCAGTTTCCTCAGTCTCAGGCAACCGATTTGATAGCTTAACCATTTTAGCTTAAAATCTCAGATTAATTGGTCTTCTCATTCCTCTTTCACTGGGAAAGAAGGGTTATAGTTTGCAATTCTTTCTTTAGATTGATTTTCCTCAGCATCCGTTTTACTCCATCTCAAGGTAGAACCCGCTTTAATTCGCAAACCGCTAGAGTTTCTCAAGAGCTAGAGCAATCCGACTAGGAGATGGAACTGTGAGTAATGGCAACCCCGACTTAGGCGAACAAGCACTGAATGCTACTGCTGAAGTCGCTTTATCTTCCCAACTGGATGAGGTGCAAAAATTAGAGGTTGATATTGACACCGATCCAGGTAAACTGATGCAAGGTAAAATTGACACTCTAGAAATTGAGGGTCAAGGTTTAGTAATGGAAAAAGACTTGCGAATGGAAGAACTCAAAATGCAAGTCAATAATATTGCAATTAATCCCTTAAGCGCATTAGGGGGTAAAATTGAATTAACAGAGCCGGGAAATGGCAGAGCAAAAGCGGTTTTAACAGAAGCCGATCTCAATCGTGCCTTGGCTTCAGATTATCTGAGCGACAAAGTGCGATCGCTCCAAATTGAAGTTGAAGGAAAACCCGTCACTCTAGAGACAAAAGACATTCAATGTCGCCTGCTGAATGATAGCAAAATCGCCCTCGACACCCAAGTTTTACGCAGCGATATTGGCGAAGTTCAATCCGTTTCCTTCACCGCGAAACCGCAAGTCCTCACCGGCGGAACAGGCGTTGTTTTAGAAGACATCCAATATGCTGAAGGGAAAGAACTTCCGCCTGAATTTACCAAAGCAATTGTGAATAAAGTTGCCGACATTCTCAATTTACGCAGTTTTGACTTAGAAGGAATGACCCTGCGGATCGATAGACTGCATATTGAATCTGGGAAATTGATTCTCAACGCTCAAGCACATATCTCAAAACTTCCCGCTTAGAAACCAAAGCTTAAGCTTTTTTTAAGTAAGGAAAACCCCTTAATCTTCTCCAGAAGCTTCCCCCAAGATGATATTAGGAGATGGGGAGGTTTGTTTTAACCTTATCTCCGATCTTCCCATCCTTTCGTGGCAATTGCCCGTATTTCTAACTGGCGAGTGATTGACATCCCCCTGCTTTTGCCCACAATGGAAGGCATATCTCTTTAGTTTAAAGCCAAACGCGATGCAAACTTACGATGTTGTTATTATTGGTGCAGGTCATAATGGACTGACCTGTGCTGCTTATTTACTAAAAGCAGGATATAGCGTTTTATTACTCGAAAAACGCTCCGTTCCCGGAGGTGCAGCCACCACCGAAGAAGCCTTACCCGAAGAAGCTCCTGGTTTTAACTTTAATTTGTGCGCCATCGATCACGAATTCATTCACCTAGGGCCAGTCGTCGAAGAACTCGAACTCGAAAAATATGGACTAGAATACTTGTGGTGCGACCCCGTTGTCTTTTGCCCGCATCCCGATGGCAAGTATTTTTTAGGGCATAAATCCGTTGAAAAAACCTGTGCGGAAATCGAGCGCTTCAGCCCCCGCGATGCTCAAAAGTATGCTGAATTTGTAGATTTCTGGCAAAGGGTTCTGGGTGCAATTACCCCAATGTTTAATGCACCGCCCAAATCGATTATTGATATTGCGGGTAATTACAACCTCGACGGCATCAAAGACTTGCTTTCGGTATTGGGAACCCCCGATAAAATTCTGGACTTTGTGCGAACGATGCTCACCAGTCCCGAAGATTTGATGAACGAGTGGTTTGACAGCGAATTTTTGAAAGCACCCCTGGCTAGACTCGCCGCCGAAATTGGCGCGCCTCCCTCCCAAAAAGGGCTGGCGGTTGGGGCAATTATGATGGCGATGCGTCACAAACCGGGTATGGCACGTCCGAAAGGCGGTACGGGTGCGTTAACCAAAGCGTTGTTAAAGCTGGTGGAAGCGGAAGGGGGCAAAGTTTTAACCGATCAATCCGTAGAGCAAGTTTTAATTGATGATAACCGACGGGCTGTAGGCGTGCGTACCGCGAACGGAACCGAATACCGCGCCACTAAAGGCGTTATCTCGAATATTGATGCGCGTCGCCTCTTCCTGCAAATGGTCGATCCAAATGCTATCGATCCGGTTGACCCCGATTTGCGAGAACGCTTAGAACGCCGTATTGTCAATAATAACGAAACGATTCTGAAGATTGACTGTGCCTTATCGGAGCCGTTGCGGTTTGAAGCTTACAACCACACTGATGAGTATTTGGTGGGTTCTGTGTTAATTGCAGACTCGGTTTACCAGGTGGAAAAGGGTCATTCCTTAGCATCTATGGGAGAAATTCCCGATGAAGACCCCTCTATGTACCTGGATGTGCCGACTATTCTCGATCCGTCAATGGCTCCTGAAGGCAAGCATACGCTGTGGATTGAGTTTTTCGCACCCTATAATGTGCGGGGACGCGAAGGAACCGGACTTAATGGTACGGGATGGACGGATGAGTTGAAGAATAAAGTGGCAGACCGCGTAATTGATAAGCTTGCAGACTATGCACCCAATGTCAAACAATCGATTATTGCGCGACGGGTGGAAAGTCCGGCGGAACTGGGGGCGCGTCTCGGTGCCTACAAGGGGAACTACTATCATGTAGATATGACTCTAGATCAGATGATCTTTTTCCGACCTTTACCGGAAATTGCCAATTACAAGACGCCCATTCAAGGTCTATTCCTAACGGGCGCAGGAACGCATCCGGGCGGATCGATTTCGGGAATGCCGGGTCGCAACTGTGCTAGAACGTTCATTAATTCTCAACAGCCGATAACGCAAACGCTGAAGAATGCGGGGAATTCGATTAAATCGGCCGCGAAATCGATGTTTGGGATTATTTAGTCTCTTACACCTGGTTGACTGACAATCAAGAGAGTCGCGTAGGTTGGGTTGAGGTACGAAACCCAACACAACCCCGACGGCTGTTGGGTTTCGCTAATGCTAACTCAACTACGACTTTCAGCAGTGAGTGTCAGTCAATCAGCGCTTACCCTAGAAATTGGATTGGGGAGTCTCCTTTCTGAAAGAGAAAAATTTTGATGTTTGTTGCTACTAACTCTTGTACCTGACGATTTTCAAAATATCCTGACATTAACCCAAGGGAAGATATCTCCAATCTCAGCCAGAAAACAGGCGCTTTCGCAACAGTTCTAGAAGTCTGGCTGTTTTGATGTGAGTGGGATTGGTTAATTTTTTAGGTCTGCTGGTTGTATCTAGGATGGGATTGAGGGAACTCTAACAGTAGTCTCCTTGAATCTAATATTATGAGCAGCACCATCGCTCGATCCTTGAAAATTGCGGGCTACTCTGCGATTGAACAACTCTATGCAGGTTTGCGGACTCAAGTGTATCGAGCAGTCCGAGAAGAGGACGGCCAACCTGTGGCGATTAAATTATTGAAACGAGAATATCCTAGCTTTAGCGAACTGGTGCAGTTTCGCAACCAATATGCGATCGCCAAAACTCTAGATTGTCCGGGTATCGTCAAACTCTACAGCCTTGAACCTTATAACAATGGCTATGCCCTGATTATGGAGGATTTTGGGGGAGTTTCTCTGCGACAATTTGCCCAAGGAAAGCCGCTAGATTTCCAGCAATTTTTACCGATGGTGTTGCAACTGCTAGACGCGCTTCATCAGTTGCATCAACATCGGATTATTCATAAAGATATCAAGCCTGCTAATCTGTTGATCCATCCTGAGACTCATCAGGTCAAATTGATTGACTTTAGCATCGCTTCGCTGTTACCCAAGGAAACTCAAGAAGTTCAAAGCCTGAATGGGTTAGAAGGAACCCTCGCCTATCTATCACCCGAACAAACCGGACGCATGAACCGAGGGATTGACTATCGCAGCGACTTCTATTCCCTGGGTGTCACCTGTTTTGAGTTGTTAACCGGACAGCTACCGTTTGTTTCTAACGATCCAATGGAGTTGGTGTATTGCCATATTGCCCAACATCCTGCCCATGTTTGCGAGCTTAACCCCAAAATTCCTTTCATGGTGGGGGAAATTGTCCGCAAACTGATGGCTAAGAATGCTGAAGACCGCTATCAAAGCGCTTTGGGAATTAAACAGGATCTTTTAATTTGTTTGGAGCGGCATAATTTAGGTGACTTTACTCCGTTTGAGTTAGGACAGCGCGATATTAGCGATCGCTTTCTGATTCCCGAAAAACTCTACGGACGAGAACCAGATGTTAGCACGTTGCTGGAGGCTTTTGGACGGGTTGCGGGGGGAGCCACTGAATTGATGCTGGTGGCTGGCTTCTCTGGGATTGGTAAAACGGCGGTGGTGAATGAGGTCCATAAGCCGATTGTCCGTTGTAACGGCTATTTTATTAAGGGCAAATACGACCAGTTCAATCGCAATGTGCCTTTGTCTGCGTTTGTGCAGGCGTTTCGGGATTTGATGAAGCAGTTATTGAGCGAAAGCGATCTACAATTGCAGCGCTGGCAGCAACAGATTCTCGCCGCAGTTGGAGACAATGGACAGGTTCTGATTGAGGTGATTCCTGAGTTAGAATTTGTGATTGGCAAGCAACCTGCGATCGCCCAATTATCGGGGACTGCTGCCCAAAATCGTTTTAACCTGCTGTTTCAAAAGTTTATTCAGGTTTTTGCTAAAGCCGAACATCCCCTGGCCATCTTTCTCGACGATTTGCAATGGGCTGATTTAGCCTCGCTCAATTTGCTGAAGCTGTTAATCTCCCAAAGCGATTGTCCCTATTTATTGATTATCGGCGCTTATCGCGATCGCGAAGTGTTTGCCGCTCACCCGCTGGTTTTGACGTTGGATGAGATTAAAAAGACGGCGGCGATTGTCAATACTTTGATGCTAGAACCGTTGAGCCAAGCCGATGTTAACCATCTGCTTGCAGATTCGCTCACTTGTGCCCTAGATGCGGCATTGCCTTTGACAGAATTGATCTATCAAAAAACCCAAGGAAACCCTTTCTTCACCACTCAGTTTTTGAGAATGTTGCACGAAGAGGGGTTAGTTTATTTTAACTGGGATGTCGGTTTTTGGCAATGTCATATCACCCAAGTGCGATCGCTTGCCTTGACGGATGATGTGGTTGAATTCATGGCGCAACAGCTTAAGAAGTTGCCTCAAAAGACGCAACAAGCCTTAAAACTGGCCGCTTGCATTGGCAACCAATTCGATTTAGAAACCCTAGCCATTGTCTCCGAAAAATCGGCGGCTGATGTTGCCCTAGACTTGTGGAAGGTTTTGCAAGAAGGCTTAGTGATTCCCATTGATGAAGTCTACAAATTTTATCAAGCTGAAACCGCTCATTGTCGCCTAGAGAGTATCGCTTCTACTGTTGGTAATTGCACATACAAATTTTTACACGATCGCGTGCAACAAGCAGCTTATTCTCTAATTCCAGAAGACCAAAAACAGAAAACGCACTACAAAATTGGACAACGTTTACTGCAAAATATTACTGCTGATGCCAGACACGAGCGAATTTTTGAAATTGTCAATCAACTTAATTACGGCACTTCTTTAATTACTCAACTGACAGAACGCGAAGAACTCGCTCAATTAAACTTAGTGGCTGCTCAGAAAGCCAAAAATTCAACCGCCTATCAAACAGCTCGCGATTATGTCGATACAGGTCTATTGCTGCTAGGAACGCAAAACTGGCAACAATACTATGAAATCACCTTATTATTTCATAACCTTGGCGCAGAATTGGCCATGCTATGCGGTGATTTTACCGCAATGGAAGAATGGGTCGAAACCATTATTAAATCTTCCCACTCTTTATTAGACCGAATTCAAGCCTATCGGATTAAAATTCAGGCAAGTACCTGTCAAAATCAACCCAGCGTCGCTTTAGAAATAGGACAAAATCTGCTTCAACAGTTAGGCGTAACGCTGCCCACTCAGCCAACTCCGGAAGATATTCGACAGTCCATTCAAGAAATTAAAAACTTGGTGGGAGAACGCCAAATTAAAGATTTTGTCAATCTCCCGTTAATGACAGATGCTAAAACAATTGCCATTATCCAAATTGCCAGTAGTATTTTATCCTCAGCTTATGTTTGTGGTTCGCCCGTATTTCCATTGCTGACAACACTTTCTGTTAAACTATCATTATTGCATGGCAATATTTCCACTTCAGCTTATAAGTATGCCGCCTATAGTATTCTTGCCAATCATATTTTACAAGATGTAGACTTAGCTGTTGAATTTGGTCAATTAGCCTCTAGCGTTGCTGCCAAACTGGATGCTAAGGAGGTTCAACCAGAAGTTGCAGAAATTCTCGGAACCTTTGTCTTTCACCGCAAATATCACATTCAAGAAACCCTCTCTTTTTTAAGAGAAAGTTACGCCCAATCCTTAGAAGTTGGCAACCTCCAATATGCAGGATACAATGCTTACTGTTTTTGTTTGAATGCGTTTTGGTGCGGTCAACCTCTGTCGATGCTAGAGCAGGATACGCGCGCCTATTATCAGGGTTTAGTTCAGCTAAAATTAGTGCGATCTGCTAATTACTGTCGCACGCATTTGCAATTAATTTTAAACTTACTGGGCTTTGCTGAAGATCCTACACAGTTATCCGGTTCAGCATTTCAAGAACAAGAGTTTTTGCCCTTATTACACTCAGTCAAAGACTTATATGGGTTGTATTATTTTTATTTGTATAAATTATTTTTGAGTTTCTGGTTTGATAAAATCGATCTCGCTAACGAATATGCATTGGAATGTAGTAAATATTTGGTTGCTAGTTCAGGAACTGTGGCTGATTCAGTGTTTTATTTCTATAACGCTCTCAGCGCCCTATCTCAATTGAATCGAGGTTCAGAAGACTCATCTATCTTATTAGCCAGAGTAGAGCAAAGCCTAGAAGTTTTACAGCGCTGGGCAGATGATGCTCCCATGAATTATCAACATAAGGTAGATTTAATTAAGGCTGAGAAAAGTCGCCTATCCGGTCAAAAATCAGAGGCTATTGATTTATACGATCGGGCAATTTCTGGGGCAAAAGTTAATGACTATGTTCAAGAAGAAGCTTTAGCAAATGAATTAGCCGCCAGATTCTATTTAGATTGGGATAAAGAACGGATTGCCCAATATTACATCACTCAAGCCTATTATGGTTACGCGCGTTGGGGAGCGACGGCTAAAGTGGCTCATTTAGAACAAGCTTACCCTCAACTGCTCGCCCCGATTCTGCAACAAGCAACTGTCTCGCTTTCTACAAATGAAACGATTTTCACATCCAGTAGCGTTACAGCCGATTGTCTCAGTCATTCCAATAGCAATCAAGCTTCAGTGGCTTTAGATTTAGCGACGGTTATTAAAGCGTCTCAAACCATTTCAGGCGAAATTAAATTAGAAAAATTGCTATCCGCGTTGCTTCACAGCGTTATTCAAAATGCTGGGGCTGATAAATGTGCGTTTATGTTACTTGAAGGGGGACGCTTGCACATTCAGGCGATCGCTCAATTATCGACGATGCCCAATCGAGAAACAGAGCCAATTGATTTTTATTCCCTGTTGTTGAATCCGCAGTTAGTTGAAGATTCGACAGAGGTTCCGGTTAGCTTAATCAATACTGTTAAACGCAGCTTGCAACCGGCGGTGATTATTGATGCCACCTTGCATCCGCAGTTACTCCACGAACCCTACATCCAACAACAGCAACCGAAGAGTATTCTATGCAGCCCAATTTTAAGCCAAGGGCAGTTGCTAGGGCTATTGTATCTGGAAAATCGCAGTACCAGCGGGGTCTTTACGCGCGATCGCGTTGAACTGCTGAACCTCCTTTGCGCGCAAGCGGCAATTTCGCTGTTAAATGCCCGACTCTACGAACGAGAACAGGAAAAATCCCAGTCTTTACAAGCCTCTCTGGAAAAATTACAGGAAACGGAAGCTTCGCTCGCTAAAGAACGGGAGTTTCTCAATACGATTATTCACACAATTACCGATGGGATTGTGGTCTGCGATGCCAAGGGGCAGCTACTCCTGTTTAACCAAGCCAGCCAGAATTTTCATGATTCTCCCCTAAAATCGCTACCTTGCGAACGTTGGGCAGAATATTTCAACCTTTATCATGCGGATGGCAAAACGCCCCTAGCAACCGCAGAAATCCCCTTATTTCGCGCTCTCCAAGGTGAAATTGTGGATAATGTGGAAATGGCGATCGCTCCTAAAGACGCCCCTGCTAGAACCCTGTTAGCCAGCGGACAAGCAATCTTCGATCCTTGGGGAAATAAAGTCGGTGCAGTGGTGGTGATGCGAGATATTAGCGATCGCAAGCAGGCAGAGTCCGCTATCTTACAAAAATCCCAAGAACTCGAACAAGCCCTACTGGCGTTGCAACAAGCTCAATTACAGGTGGTTCAAAGCGAAAAAATGTCAGCGTTGGGTAACTTAGTCGCTGGGGTTGCCCATGAAATGAATAATCCCCTAGGCTTTATTTATGCCAGTCTCGAACAGTCTAAGCCCACCTTGAGCGAAATCATCGATCATCTCAGACTCTACCAGCATCATGTCGTCGATCCCGGTTCGGAGATTTTAGACCATGCTGAAGAGATTGACCTGGAATATACCTTAGACGATTTTCCCCGGATACTAGAAGCGATGAGTGGTGCTTGCGATCGCCTCCGGAATATTAGCACGAGCCTCCGGATCTTCTCCCGCGCCGATAAAGATTACAAGGTGCCGTTTAATATTCATGAAGGGATTGACAGCACGATTTTAATTCTCAAGCATCGCCTCAAAGCTAACGAATTCCGTCCGGCGATTGAGGTAACAACCCAGTATGCAGAAATTCGGCCCATTGAGTGTTTTCCGGGACAACTCAATCAGGTGTTTATGAATATTCTGGCGAATGCGATTGATGCCTTAGATGAAGCGAGTCGAGAACGGAGTTTTGCTGAACTCCAAACGCACCCCAATCAGATTTTGATTGAAACCTCCTGCGATCGCCAGTCGGTGAGAATTGCGATCGCCGATAATGGTCTGGGGATGAGTCCGGAGATTCAAGAACGCATCTTCGAGCATTCGTTTACGACGAAGGGAGTCGGTAAAGGGACGGGGTTAGGATTAGCGATCGCCCATCAAATTGTAGTAGACAAACATGGGGGAACGATTGAAGTCAACTCCGTCTTAGGTCAGGGGACTGTATTTGAGATCGTTTTGCCCTTCGGAGGTTAATTGCGTCTTGAGTACCGCCGCATCCCGATCGAGCGAGTTGGGGAATGGCAAATGCTAAAATATCAATAGTTTGCCGCCCGCCGATTGCACGACATCCAGTAGAACAGGGCGAAAAACTGCGGTAATGACAAGCGATCGCGAGGGCGCGATATTGACTCATGACGGATCGGATTTTAGTTCTTGGCGGAATGGGCAGAATTGGCAGCAGCGTCGCCCAGGATTTAGCAAACCACGTAGATGCGGAAATTGTAGTCACCGGACGACAGTTACCTCGTCACGAGGTTGATAGTCGTTTTTCCTTCTTGTTGCTGAACCTCGCCGATTTAGAGGCGCTAGACAAGGCAATTTCCGAAGCGAATGTCGTGGTTCACTGCGCCGGACCATTTCATTATCGCGATGCGAGGGTGCTGAAAACTTGCATCGAACATCGGGTAAATTATGTGGATGTTAGCGATCATCGCTCGTTTACCCAAAAGGCGATCGCCTTCCAAGAACCAGCCAAACGCGCCGGTGTTACGGCGGTCATTAATTCTGGCATTTTTCCCGGCATCTCGAATAGCATGGTGCGTCAAGGCGTAGAACAGTTTGACGTTCCCGAAAAGATTCACCTGAGTTATGTGGTATCCGGTTCCGGGGGTGCGGGGTTAACGGTGATGCGAACCACATTTTTAGGGTTGCAGCAGCCGTTCAAAGTGTGGATTGATGGAGAATGGCAGAAGATTAACCCCTATAGCGATCGCGAGATCGTCCAATTCCCCCCACCCTATGGCAAAACAGGCGTCTATTGGTTTGATATGCCAGAGGCATTTACCTTTGTAGACTCCTTCCCCGTCAAAACCGTGATTACCAAGTTTGGTTCAGTTCCTGACTTTTATAACCTACTCACCGCCTTTGTTGCCCATCGCTGGCCAGAAAGTTGGCTAAAAAACCCCGGCGTCATCGAGTTTCTCGCCAATGTCAGCTATAAAATGACTAACGTTAGCGATCGCTTTAGCGGCATCGGCGTCGCCATCCGTTCAGTAGTAACTGGTCAAAAAGACGGTAAAACGCTAGATTATTGCTCCACCTTAGTCCACGAAAATACTGCCATTGCAGCCGGATACGGTACCGGAAGCATTGCTCAACAACTCCTCTCTGGCGAACTTAAAAAACCAGGCGTTTGGCCCGTAGAACAGGTACTAACAACTGAGTTATTTGAGCAAGCCATGCAAAGCCGCAACCTGAAAATTGAGCAGGAGTGGGGATAGGAGTGCTGAGTCGGGAAGAGGATGGGGGGATGGGGAGGTGGGGAGATGGGGGGATGGGGAGGTGGGGGGAATAGAGTGCTGAGTTAATAGTTAGCAAGTTTTCCTATCTCTTCTTCCCCGTCTTCCCCAACCCCTAACTCCCAACTCCCAATTCCCTTCTTCCCCCAACCCCTAACTCCCAACTCCCAATTCCCTTCTTCCCCAACCCCTAACTCCCAACTCCCAACTCCCTTCTTCCCCAACCCCCAACTCCCAATTCCCTTCTTCCTCACTCGGAACTCGGAACTCGGAACTCACTACCCCTAACTCCCAATTCCCTTCTTTCCAACTTGTCATACTACTCTCAACACCCCAACACCTTCTCCCCGGCTTATCTCAACGATCTGCGCGGCGAGATTTTGGCTTGTTCCTATTTGGCGACGAATAACTTGAACCGAGACTTTGTAGGAACCAAAGGCTTTTCGGTGGTCTTTCAGCGTTCAGAACTCCCACAAGTTATCCAACGTTTTCCCTTCTTTAAACCCTATCTCGATCGCGCTTTATTACCGAGTTGCAACGCTTTCTACCTTAACCCCTTGTTACTGCAAGCAGGTTCTCGCGTCGATCCGCATATCGATCGCTCTTTAAGATCCTATTGCAAAACCATTGAGCCTCCGCTGATGGTCAGCGTTTTGTACGTGCAAGTTCCCCATAACTTGCAGGGGGGAGAGTTGGTACTGCGTCGCCAAAAGCAGCAGGTGGGACAAGTTAAACCGCAAGCCAATACTTTAGTCTATTTCCAGGGAGACTTAACCCATTCAGTCAACGCTGTAAAAACACCTGGAACTCGCCTCAGTTTAGTCTGCGAACAATACAGCCTCAGCAATGAGGAGTTACAGGAAATTCCCCCTTTTACGATCGAGTCTAGGGCAAGTACAGCCAAGTTAACGAAGGCAGGGCGTCGGTAAGGAGGTGGGGAAGAGGGGAATTGGGAGTTAGGGGTAGTGAGTTCCGAGTTCCGAGTTCCGAGTTCCGAGTGAGGAAGAAGGGAATTGGGAGTTGGGAGTTAGGGGTAGTGAGTTCCGAGTTCCGAGTTCCGAGTTCCGAGTGAGGAAGAAGGGAATTGGGAGTTGGGAGTTAGGGGTTGGGGAAGAGGGGAATTGGGAGTTGGGAGTTAGGGGTTGGGGAAGGCGGGGAAGAAGAGATAGGAAAACCTGCTAACTATTAACTCAGCACACTGCTACGCGGAAGTTAGCGCAACAGCACTTTAAACTCAGCAATAAAAAATCCCCCCACCTCCACCTCCCCATCTCCCCACCTCCCCATCTCCCCATCCCCCCACCCTCTTCTGCAAATTCTGTCTTGTGGAGTAGGTTCTGCTGGGGCAATCTTCTGACAATGGAGCAAGACCTTAAAACTAACGGAAAATCATGAGTTTAAAACGTCGTAATTTCTTATACTTAATTGGATTCACTGCGGGAGCCATGACTTTTGGGGCTTGTAGCGCTAACGGACAAACGGGTTCCTCACCCCAAGCGAGTCCAGCCGGGACGACGACGGCTCAAAATCCCCAAGGCCCGTTTCAGCTTCCGTCTCTGGCGTATTCCTATGATGCCCTAGAACCGCATATTGATGCGCGGACGATGGAGTTTCACCACAGCAGACACCATCAAGCTTATGTGAATAATTTGAATAATGCGATCGCGCGTCATCCAGAGTTACGCGATCGCAGTCTAGCGGAACTATTAGGAAATCTCAATAACGTTCCCGAAGATATCCGCACCACCGTTCGTAATAATGGTGGGGGTCATGCAAATCACACGATGTTTTGGGAAATTATGGGGCCCAATGGGGGAGGCGAACCCACAGGCGCGATCGCAAATGCCATTAATCAAAACTTTGGCAGCTTTGAACAATTCCAAGAACAGTTTAACTCGGCTGGGGGCGATCGCTTTGGCAGCGGTTGGGTATGGCTCGTCCGCACTCCCAACGGTCAATTGCAGATTACCACAACTCCCAATCAAGATAGTCCCCTGATGGAGGGTAACTACCCCATTATGGGAAATGACGTTTGGGAACACGCCTATTATCTCAACTATCAAAACCGTCGCGCTGACTACCTAGAAGCCTGGTGGAATGTGGTGAACTGGGATGCAGTCAATCAACGCTATCAAAGCGTCGCTTCCTAACTTCAATCAACAAGGCGCTCTTTTTGGGGAGCGTCTTTTAGTGGCTAGGCTAAGACATCCCCTTTTTACCTCTAGATGCGAATATCTTGGTTACCTAGTGGCTTTGCTGACGAGACTTGAGTATCAAATAAAACTTTTTACGCTAAAACAGAAAAGAGCCATACAGCAAAGCCAGCCCTGATGGACGCACAACGTGTACAATCCTACCTGAAGGTTATTTACCAACTCCTCTGCTTATGGAGAAAGACTTCAAGGAGATATTGCAGAAAATTTAGAGCTTTCTCTTGCTTATAGTCAGAAAGCTTTGCAAGTTTACAGCCGTGCAAAATTTCCTGAAAGTTGGGCAATGGCACACAGCAATCTAGCCTTTGCTTCTTTCAAACGGATTCGAGGAGAGCGAGAAAGTAACTTAAAAAAAGCGATTTTCTCTTACCAACTCGCCTTACAAGTTTATACCCGTGAGGACTTTCCAGAACAGTGGGCAATGGTACAACATTATGCTGCATCTATCTATTTGAGCCGCACTGAAGGAAATAGATCCGATAATTTAGAAAGAGCGATTTCCTGTAGCCAACGAGCCTTACAAGTCTATAATCAGCAAGATTTTCCCTATCGATGGGCTGCAACTCAAAGCAATTTAGCCCTAGCTTATTCTCAGCGAATTCAGGGCGATAAAGTCAACAATTTAGAAAGAGCAGTAGCCGCTTATCAAAAAGCGTTGCAAGTTTATGCTCCGACCAATCGTTTCTAAAACTTACTTTTCATTACTTCATTTGGCTGTTATTGCTATTACTATGAAACTTGCTGCTATCAATTGGCCAAAAATCCGGACAATCAACGGCTTCTGGGTTAGATACTTTTAAAGGGTGTACCGCGCACTTAAGATGCGGGTCATTTTTAAAGAATCGACAGTGAGAACAGGGAATTTTATGATAAGACTTCAGCGTATCAAAATTACCTTTAACGGATTTACGAAAATCTAACCGCTTGGAAAGACCGATCGCCCAGGCGATCGCTAACAGGCTTAAAGGTACTATTAATAAAGGAACATTGGGGGCGCTAGTCTCCGGTTCGGGTTGCTCAATCAAGGGAGATTGAGTTGATGAGACTTCGCTTAACGAGGTTGCTTCAAAATTGCGATCGCCCACACGATAGTCATAGTGAAGATCGTGGGCTGGCATTCTATCCAAATCTTCATTCATTTTAAAGTAAAAATTACGGCTCAGGAAATCTCGACCATCCGGCTAGTACACTTATATCTCACCGAGTCTCCCCAGTATTTCTATCGGGAGTTGGATTAAGGCTTAAATCCGCTCTATCCTTTGAGTTAGATTAACTGGGGGAGTTTTGGTAAGCCTAGATGTGTCCTAAGTAGCAGTTATCCCCAGAAGTTTCGAGCAGAATAGGAAGGTTTGCGATCGCGCTTGAGTTAGGTTATGAAAGTTGAACTGCACCACATCACCAAACGCTTCAGCCAAGTCTTAGCCAACGATCGCATCTCTTTAACCGTAGAAGCCGGAAGCATTCACGGACTCTTGGGGGAAAATGGGGCGGGGAAAAGTACCCTAGTGAAAATTCTCAGCGGCTTTATTGCGCCAGATACCGGAGAAATTTGGCTTGATGGCCAACCTGTCAAGTATAGAACTCCCGCCGGTGCGATCGCCGCCGGAGTGGGAATGCTGCATCAAGATCCCCTAGACTTTCCGCCGCTGGATGTCTTAGATAATTTTATCGCAGGTAAAACCGGCCAGTGGTTGCTCGATCGCCAAGCGGCTAAACGCGAGTTTCTCCAACTCGCCGCGCAATTCAACTTTCAACTCGATATTCACGAACCCGTCGCCAACCTCACCGTTGGAGAACGCCAGCAACTCGAAATCTTGCGCCTGCTTTCATTAGGCGTCAATACCCTAATTTTAGATGAACCGACCACCGGAATCTCAGCCTCTCAGAAACACGCGCTATTTGAAGCGTTGAAAGTCTTGGCGCAACAGGGAAAATCAATTATCTTCGTTTCCCATAAGCTAGAAGATGTGGAAATTTTGTGCGATCGCGTTACCGTGATGAAACAAGGTCAAGTTGTCGGTCGCGAGCCTATCCCCTGTCCGGCTGCTAAACTAGTGGCCATGATGTTCGATCGAGAACTCGCGCCTCCCGTCAAACCGCCAACCGTGCGAGCCGAACCCATGCTAGAGTTGCAAGGGATTGTGCTAAACGGCGATCGCCTCACCGTTGCGATCGACCAATTGAGCGTTCAAAAAGGCGAAGTGATTGGGTTAGCGGGTTTAGAAGGAAGCGGACAGCGTTTGCTCTTACTGTGTTGTGCTGGACTGCTTGCCCCCCAATCCGGGAAAATCTTATTAGACTCCCAAGATATTACCCAAGCATCCTACAAAGAGTATCTGAATATTGGGATTGGGTATTCTCCGGCGGATCGGTTGCGCGAAGGCTTAATCGGCGGGTTATCGATTCAAGATCACTTTACCCTGCGTCAACCCCAAAAAAGCTTTTTCATCGATCGCAAAACCATCGCCAAAGCCACCCAAGAGGCGATCGCCCTCTTCAACATTAAAGGCAGACCCCAGACCCCCGTTGAACGTCTCTCTGGCGGCAACCAGCAACGCACTCAACTGGCGTTATTGCCCGTTCCTTTAAATTTGCTATTAATGGAACACCCCACGCGAGGGCTAGATATAGAGTCGGCTTTGTGGGTGTGGCAACAACTAATTGCCCGTTGCGAAGGCGGAACTAGCATCCTCTTCGCCTCCTCAGACTTAGATGAAATTATGCAATATAGCGATCGCATTCTCGTCTTCAGCGGCGGTCAAGTTTCTCCCCCCATCCCCACCTCACAACTCACCGTCGAACAACTCGGTCAAGCTATTGGTGGTAAATTCACCCCCCTGCAACCCCAAACCTAAAAAAAGCAACTGGTGTAAAGTTCAAATACACTAGAATTAGCCCCTGCGTGCGTCTTCCTCCCACTCACCCTTCTACTCGCGGACGGCAACCATGAAAAAATCTACGCTACTCCCAATCTTGGCAAGTTTTGCCGCAATCTGCACGCTTGGCGATGTCAAAACAGCATCCGCACAAATCTCCGTGCAGATTCAAACCGGAAGCTTTGAATGTCCTTCAAGCTCGCTCAACATTCATGTCGGTTATAGCACAGACGACATTCGCAAACTGATAGCGCGGGGATGTCGCATTCCGCGTTCCTTCTATCCCCCAAACTACCATCACACTAACGGGTGTACCGTCCTCGTTCCTGGGGGGACTTTAGTCGCTTCCGGCTGCACCGTTATTCCCCAAGGGCCCGTTTATGCGTACCCCACCTTTCCCAATTACGGCTATCCGAGTTACCCCGTGTATTCCGATCCTTATTCTGGCGGAATTGTCGTCCCGCCGAGTCGATCGCAACAAAACCGGGTCAACGGAATTGGCGGCTTCTTGCATTAATCAAAGCGTCGGCGATCGCTAGACCAACGCTGAAGCCGATATTGCTGGGCATCTTCAACTAATAGACCCGCCGTTCCGCCATCGCCTAACTCTGCGATCGCCACCAGCGACCGATCGCGATCGCGAGTCAGTTCGCTATAAAGTAACTCGCCGCGATCGCTAAAAATCAACGTCCGCGACTCGCGAATTAAACCCCCACCCCCCGTTAACTGGCGTAACGCCTGAAAACTCTCCGGGGGAAGCGTTAACACCGCCTCCAATTGACCATCGCCGGTCAGATCGACCCATTGCACCAGCCATCCCCCGACTAGAGGCCCCAATTGCTCTTCCAAAGAGGGTTCGCTGCTAGGCGAATTCACCAGCGCCGATAAACTGGGCATCGGAACCTGGGAAGGTACCTCACCTGCCTGCTGCAACTCCCGCCACAAAAGCGCCAAGACATCCGCCGTCCATTGGGGACGAGTTTGCACGCGGTTTGCCAACGTTGAAATCTGCGGTTCCAACCATTGCAACGCCGCCGCCGTCATCGCTAAAGGACGCGGAACCAGCGCCGCTTCTGTTCCTACCCCCAAAAGAGATTTTTCTGGACTCAGCGGCGGGGGTGGACTTCCGGCGGCCAACAGGCGCAAATTCCCATTCTTAAACTGAATCGCCTTCACCGTAGCAATCTGCGTTTCCTGTTGCGCCGTCGCCGTCCAAAAGGTAATTTGTAACTGAGAATCCACGCTTAAGCCTAACTGCTGCCAGAGCAGATCGGGCATCACCTGCGCCGATCCGCTGACTAACTGAGCGCTATTAAACGGCGCTTTTAACCAAGTTTCCCCATTGTGAAACGCCGATACCTCCACTTGGTACCACACTTGATCGGCCGAGAGCGGCGGTAGTTCTGGTGCCACCTGACGGTCTTGAATCAATAAAATTGCGGTATTCTGTTCGGGATAGAGCCAATCAGCAGCCTGCACATTCTCCACCGGGCGCACCGTCCCCACAATCCGGCTAATATCAGGAGAGGCGATCGCCGCTAGAGCAATATCAACCTGGGCGAGTAACTCCTCAATGGGGGCGCGAGCCGCACCCAAATTGGGAAAGCGCTGTTGCAACCAGGCTTGAGCGCTGCCTCTCCCCTCCTGCGCCGCCCGAATTAAAGCCCCCCATACCTTCACCTCCGCGACCTGGGGCGTTGCTTCTAAAGCTGCTTCTACCCGCCGTTTCAGCCGTCCCGAATCTGCTTTCAGCATCAAGGCAATTTCCCGACGGTTGCCAATCGAACTAGCAAACACCTCCAGCGCTGCTTGCCAGCGACCATCAATGATACTGGTAAGAACCTGTTGCGAAGGGGAAGCCCAGGATTTATCCGCTTGAGCTTGGCTGAGTTGAGCGTGAGCGCGGATCAGTTCCGTTTGAGCTTGAGCGGCCTCTGTCCAATCCAATTGCTCCTGAAGGGCTTCTAGTTGCGTTAGCGCCGATGTCCATAACCCGCCGCGTGCCAAGGTTATCGCCTTGCGGTAGTCTCCATCGTTAAGAGCCGGAGTGGTTAGGGTAATTTCTTCTAACTGTAAAGGGGCATTGACAAACGAACGCGGCTTGAGTTGGTAGACGCGCAGTTGCGGTTCCAAACCGACCGTTTGATTCACCGCTAATTCCGGTAAGCTATCCCCCGTCAGACTTTCCCAAGTCGGCAGTTCCCCAGCAGGGCTAGTAAACGAAAGCATTACCGCCAGATGCGCCTTACTGGGATTGTAATAGAGCATTTGCCCGTAGGCGATCGCGCGGTCTGCCTTATTTAAAGTCCCCGTGAGTTGGAACCACACCCCCAAATCTTCCGCCGGAATCAGATTGCTTTGAGTCGCCGTCGGTGGTAATTTATCCAAGCGGATCGCGCTCATCCCCAAAGGACGGTTAGAAGCCGGTTCTACAGCATCCGAGGTTAACAGAGGAGCCACCACAAAAGACTCTTCGAGCGATTGCACCCCTACCTGATGCATTAACTCATAATAGGCTTGTGGCGTCTGGTTGCTGCGGTGACGGGGCGCTTCTACCCGACGATAAACCCGCAATTGAGAAATCCACTCGCACGCCTGCTGGCAGCCTAAACGCCTTTGCTGGACAGGAATTAAGATATCCTCTCCAAACTCGCTAGCAATCGGAATCGGACTCCCCGGAATTAACCCTAACTGAGCAATACTCGATTGAATTTCCACAAACGTTTGGGGAGAGTCGCGGCGCTTAACAGAAAGCTGTACGGCTTCTGGCAAAAACTGATTGATCCACAAAGCTGCATCCGGATCGATCGTCAGTTGAATCGCCAGCCAAACACCCCCCGCGATCGCGCTTGCACCCCCTAGCAGCAGCACGAACGCCAGTAAAGAACTTGTCCAGTTGGATTGGTGGGTTTGTGACATAGGCGGAAGAAGGGGGTTGGGGGAAGAAGGGGGTTGGGAATTGGGAGTTGGGGGTTGGGGAAGAAGGGAGTTAGGAGTTGGGAGTTGGGGGTTGGGGAAGAAGAGGATGGGGGGGTGGGGAGGTGGGGGA